>NZ_CAAAFR010000172.1:0-17493 GCF_900634745.1 Protofrankia symbiont of Coriaria ruscifolia | reverse complement strand
GGTCGCAACGTAGTGCGCTCCAGCGCACTACGTTCGCTGTCGCGAGCGACCTCTCGGCGCCGCTCGTAGAACTCCGCCAGCGAGGTGGGCCCGGTGTAGCCGGCCGGCGGGGACTGGTGGATCATGTAGCAGTTCCGGCTACGCATCCCGTTCGCGTACCGGCTCGTCACGATCTCTATGGCGCCGAGGTCGACCAGTTCGGTCAGATAACGATCGATGGAGTTCGGACGGGAGAACCCACTCCACTCGGCGAGCACGTCCCGAGTCGGCCACACCTCGGTGTCACCGCGCCGGGTGTTGATATGCATCGACAGATGCCAGTAGAGCGCCTTCGCGTGGTCAGTGATCCCGGACAGGGCGACCCAGTCGCCCAACTGCGTGTACGGGGCCCGTCGCCCGACCGCGATCTCGATCTGCTCGTCCAGGTCCGCCGACGTCTGGCCTGTCCCACGCAGGCTCACCGTTTGTCCTCTACGTTTGACGCGGAGTGACCGTATATGGCCGATATCGACAGGCTCGACGCCTGTGTGTGATCTCGGGTGTGTCTCGCCCTGGAGAACATGTGATCCCTATCGGATCGTGGGCGAGCACGCTGGTACAGGACAGCCGTGTCCCGTACCGTCGTACTCGCCGCTCAGCATCGGCACTTGCGTGACCCGGCCCGGGGAGTTCCTAGCTCCTCGGGCCAGATCTTTTTCAGGCGACCTATCGGTCGCTACGAGCGTGCACCCGATTCAGACAGGTGCGGCGCTACCTGGGCATCTCGGTGTGTCGCCGATCATGGCTTGGTCTGGCGGAGTAGAACTGCGGTGGCATCGTCGTGTCGCTTCCCGCGCCGTCCGGCTGCTTCCTCTGGTGTCTCCGAGCGCTCGGCAGCACGTGTTTTTTCGATGAGTAGGGACGGTCCTGCGGTATCCAAAAAATCGATTAGTTCCGACCAGGTCAGTAGCCCGAAACGGTCCACGAGTCGTGCCGCCCCGTCGGACAGCAATGCGGCGCGACAAACGGCTGCAGTCGGTGCTGATCCAGTAACCGCATGATAGGCGGCGTCGGGGTTGGTGCTGGCTACCCAGAAGCCGTCTGGGGTGTTGCGGGAATGTGCTACCGCTAGTGGGGAGTAATCAGGCAGGTGAGCTGTTCGGTCGTCCGTGATGGCCTGCACTGATCCCCCGAGATCGAGGATCAGGGGGGAGTCGGCCAAAACGAGATAGTCGAAACGTTTGTCGCGCCATCTAACAAGCACGGCGGTCGCGCTGGGACTACTGGGATTGGTCAGATCGCAGGTCTCGCTATGAGCCCGGCATGTCGCGCCGATCGCAGCGGCAAGCAGGGCGTCGAGTGGTTGGTCTGTTGTGATCAGGAGTTGAGCAAGTTGGACGCCGAGCTGGCGCACGAGCCACGCCACATCGTGGATGCATCCAGATGCGATGCCTGCCGGGGCGGTCGCGCCGTCCAACACGAGAGCCCAGGAGTCGCCCGCTAGGACAATGTCCTCGTTGATCCGTCCTGGCGTGGGCTCGGTTGTGTAGCTGATCTGCACGGATGCTCGCTGTTCAGTCGGGGATGGGAAAGCGGTAGGCGAACTCGGCCATGTCACCAGCAATCACTGCATGCATGACCTCGACAGGCTGGCCGTTGAGGTCATATGTCGTACGCATCAGCTCTACGACCGGGGTGCCCTCTGGCAGGCGAAGGGTGATTGTTTCAGGCCCTGTTGGCATGCGGGCCGCGAGCTCTTCGGCGATCTCGGCAAGGCGCACCCCAGCTTCTTCAATTCGGGCAAATCCTCCGCCTGGACCAGTATTTTCCTCCCGCAGCATGGGGACTATGTCGACTAGGGAGAGCTTGTAGTAGCTGTCGGCAAGTTGGTTGGGTCTGCTATCAATCAGAGTCAGCCGCCGCCGCACCCACACCGCCTCTCCTGGAGAGACACCGAGGCGTGCAGCTACCGCAGTTGAGGCAGGCACCTCACCCAACTCTCGGATGAGCTGCTGGACGTTACGTCCCTGCGCTTCTCCCTCTGCGATCAGAACAGCCTTGCCGCTGGCCCCGCCCCACCGGCTGCGGGAGTAGCGCTCGATGCCGTGACGTCGGGCCTTGGCCCGTTCGCGGACGAATGAACCAAGGCCCTGCTTTGTGATCACTAGTCCCTGCTGTCGCAGTAGGTCTAAGGCGTCTCGGACAGCAGCGAGGCTGCACATGTACTCCGAGGCGAGTGTGTCGAGCGTGGGGAGCCGGCTCCCGGCCGGATACGACCCAGCCTCGATACGGGCACGGATGTCGTCGGAGATGCGCACTTTCAACGGCCGGGCATCGGTGGGACCGGTGGGACTGCTCATGCTCGCCACCGTATCGACTCGTCTGAAGGTCTGCATACAGACCTCTTGTGTTCGCGAGTCGGCCGCCCTAGTGTGCCTATCGACCGGTCTGCATGCAGACCGACAGAGCGGCCCTGGCTGGAGATCCGACCCTCCGGCCAGGGCCTTGATCCCAGCCCCCTGCACCGAGGGAGTGAGACCCGTGTCTGATCCTGCCCGTAAACCCCAGGCCAGAGACCATCGCGTGACCTGCGGGTCCTGCCAGTTGCCTGGTGCTGCCCCCGCTACGGCGGAGGAGGCACGCGAGCTCGCCAGCGTGCACGACAACCTGTTGCACCGCGGCCGCCGGACCGCGACGCCGGTACGGAGCGCGCGATGACCGCCCCGAGCCGCCTGGTGTTGCCGGCCGACCCGGACGCTCCGCTTCCGCCGTTGTTCGCCCCGCTGATCGAGGTTGGTGGTGGCCGGTACACCGCCGGGATACACATCTCGGCCGAGGAGGCACGCGCTGTCGGGGATGCGCTCGCGGACATCCACCCGTCGGTGTCGATGCACGGCGTCGTGGAACTGCTGCCGGCGGGAGTCGCCGCCCAGCTCGCGGTCGCATACGACGCGATGGAGCAGATGGATGGTGCGGCATGACTGCCGTCTCGCCGATCACGTCCGCGATCGCTGAGCTGTTGACGCTGCCGGTGCGGGATCTGCCCGCGTTGCAGGCTCTCGTGCAGACGGAACGGCGCCCATGCTGGGACGCCGATCCGGAGCTGTTCTTCCCCGCGGGTGAGACCGGCTCGGCGGTGGAGGCGCAGGTCGCGGCGGCGCGGACGGTGTGCGGGTCCTGCCCGGTCCGGGCCGCCTGCCTGGCGGTGGCGCTGACTCCGGACGCGGCGGCTGACGCCGGTGCGGGGGACGACCCGGACCCTGCGCTGTACGCCCCGGCCGGGGTGTGGGCCGGACTGACCGCGGATGAGCGGCGGGCGGTGGCGTCGCACTGGTACGCCCTGCGCCGTCTGGCCGCGTCTGAGGACGTGCCTGTCGTTGCCGACGGCCCCGCCGATGTGTTGCTGGCGGTGGCGTGATGGCCGACGACCGACAGGGCGACAACGGTACGGCCACGGACGCGGATCCGGTCGCGCAGATCCGGGAGGTCCGCCGGCTGGTGGCCGAGCGCCAGGCGGCGGAGCTGCGGGAGCGCCGGGAGCGCGCGGGGGGCCGGCGATGAGCTCCTATCTGGATCCGGCCGGTGCGGTGTACGGCATCCCGACGTTCCCCTACCGGATGGCTCCGGACGGGTTGCACACCCGCCGGCAGCTCGCGGCGATGGGCCTGCGGCCGACCGCCGAGCCGGTGGCGCAGGTGATGTGGCGGGGCCGCCGCCGACGGCGCGGGCAGGCGGTGCGGACCGCGGCGCTGTATTGGATCGGCGCGACGCTGCTGCGCGACACCCCCTCGCCGGCGCGGCTGGTGCAGCTCGCCGACGCCCGTCAGGCCCGGCACCTGTGCTCGGCCTGCGGGCGGATGCTGCCCTACGTCATCCCCGCGCGTCTGGGTGTCTGCCTGGACTGCGATGACGCCTGGCTGGTGGCGGCATGAGCGGCCTGCCGGTGTGGGCGCCGTTCGTGTTGGCGGTGCTGGCCGCGAGCGGGGATCCGGTGGTGAGCCGGGACCAGGTCGACGAGGCCGCGGTGTACGGCCTGCCGACCTACCCCTACCGGATGGCGCCGGATACCCGTTCGGCCTGACGTCGATCCAGCAGTAGCCACCCGGTCGTTCCGCGCTGGCCAGCAGGCCCTCTCCTACCAGCCAGTTCCCCCTCCATACCCAGGGAGACGCCCCCATGGCGAACACCGCCACCGAACGCCCCCGCACCAAGACCCCGCCGGTTCCCCGCGAGGACCGTGCCGTCGTCACCAAGCCGCCCAGTGACGCGGTGAAGTACGTCTACGACAAGGCGGCGGTCAACGCGCTGCCGCCGCAGATCTGGCAGCTCGTCGACCGGCCGGCCTGGGAAGGGCAGCCGCTCGCCTGGCTCGCGTCCGCGTTGATCTACGCCGTCGCGTCCATCGCGTCCGGCGTGCTGTGGCTGTTCGCGATCGGCGTGTGGATGGTTCTGCACCTGGTCCTGTGGGTCAACGCCCACCCGCTGCGTACCGCCGTCGCCGCCGGCGTCGGGATCTACGCGTTCATCCGGTACCTCGGCTGAGCGGGGGAACCGACCATGACCCCGCTCGACCTTCTGGCCCTCCTGGGCTTCCTCGCCGTCCTCGCCCTGCTCCCCCGCTCGCGTCGCAAGGGAGGCCACCAGTGCGCACGCTGACGCACCTCGCCGTGGCGTTCGCCGTTGTCACCAGCCTCACGGTCATCGGGGTGGCGGTCCTCGGCCTGCTGCTCAACCCGCGCCGCAGGGGAGGACGGCGATGAAGCTGCCGGGGAGCCGGTGGGAGAAGCTGCCGGGGAGCCGGTGGGACTCTCGGACTGTCACGATCCTCGCCGGTACCTACGGTGTGGTGGCTGCCTCTGCCGCGCTTTCCTTCGAGTCGCTGCGTGGCCTGGGCAAGCTCGTGGGCTACTCCTCCAAGCTCGCCAACGGGCTGCCGATCAGCATCGACCTGTACGCCGCCGTTGTCAGCCTCATCTGGCTGGGCCCGGGGAACCGGTCAGACAAGATCCGTAAGTGGGCGAAGTACAACACGATCTTCTCCGCGGTGTTGTCGATCGTCTGCAACGCGCTCTACCACGCACTCCTCGCTGGCAAGTTCTCCGAGATCATCAGAAATGCCGCGGGAGAGATCATCGCTGTCAACGTCGACGCGAAGATCGTTGTCGGTGTTGGCGCGATGCCCCCGATCATCCTCGTCCTGGTCGTGCATCTCCTGAGCCTGCTCGCTGAGGACAAGCAGGTCACCTCCGGGGCCAGTACTCCCCGCCCGTCGCCGGCGCCCCGCGCGGCTGACGTACCTGTCACGGCCGTGGGGAGGCCTGTCCCCCCGACGGCGCCCGCGGTTCCCGCCGCGGAGATCCCGGCGCAGAAGCGGCCCGAGCTGCCCCCGTCCACCCCGAAGCCGGGTGGGTCGGTGGCGCCGCTCAAGCCGGTGTCTGACCGCAAGGCGAAGGCACTTGTCGAGTTCGCCCGGCTGGAGGCCGCCAACGTCGACATCTCCCGGCCCGGGTTCAACGACGAGATGGCCGGCCGGTACGGCGTCAGTCTCCGCTCCGTCGAGGGGTGGAAGAAGGAGTACAAGGCGCTGAAAGCCTCCCGGCTGGAGTCGTCGGGATGAGACGCCTCCTCATCCGCGCCGCTCTCGGCCTGGCCGCGGCCGCCGTCGGGGCGCTGACCACGGTCACCCCCGCCCACGCCACCCCGCCCGATGTTGCGCCCGTCCTTGCGTTCATGCGCGCCCAGGTCGGCAAGCCCTACATGTGGGCGGCGAACGGGCCCGACAGCTGGGACTGTTCCTCGCTTGTGCAGGCCGCCTACCGCACGATCGGGGTGACCCTGCCCCGGATCACCACCGAGCAGGTCGACGCTGGAACGCGGGTGGCCCTCGCGGACGTCCAGCCCGGGGATCTGCTGTTCACCGTCGGCCCGCCCCCGCAGCCCGGCCATGTCGGCATGTACGTCGGCGCCGGCCAGGTGATCGAGGCCAAAGGTGTCCGGTGGGGTGTTGTCGTCACCCCACTGACCGCCTGGACCGACGTGCTCGCGACGGTCCGCCCGGACCGGTCGTTCACGATCGCCGATCTGATCACCCGGGCGGCGGCGCGGGAAGGACTGCCGCGTGCTCTGCTCCACGCCCAGATCAATCAGGAGTCAGGGTTCAATCCCCGTGCCGGTTCTACGGCTGGCGCCCAGGGGATTGCCCAGTTCCTGCCGGGCACGTGGGCGAGCGTCGGGGTTGACGGCGACGGCGACGGAAAGAAAGACGTGTGGGATCCCGCCGACGCGATTCCCGCGATGGCCAAGCATATGGCCGCGCTTATCCGCGCGAACGACGGTGATGTAGGTCGTGCTCTGGCCGGTTACAATGCCGGGCAGGGCGCGGTCGAAAAATACGACGGGATTCCGCCGTACCGGGAAACGCAGAATTATGTGCGGAGCATTGAAGCCGCGTCTGGGGTTTCCGGGCGGATAGAGCTGCCCGATCCGGCGCCGCTACCCGAACGTGTCGTGCAGGCCGCTGCCCGTGAGGTGGTTCGTACGGTCACCCCACCGTCGCTGCCGGACTCTCCGCAGGATGCGGTGCACGACCTTGCGGTGGGCCTGCTCGCGGTGATCGCGGCGGCTGGTCTGCTGGCCCGGTTCGCCCCGCAGCTGCAAGCGCTGGTGCGCCGCGCTGCAACCCCGCCACGCCGTTCGGGGCAGGTGACGGCGGGCTATGCGGCACGTGCGGTGTCGGCTGCGGCGGTGCGCGGTGGGGTGCGGCGGGTGGAGGGGTTCCGTGCGGCGCGGCGCCCGAACCGGTTCCACCGCACGACTTTCCCGTCGCCGCAGGTCTCGCGTCGCCCCGAGGGGTGGGTTGCACCGTCGCGTCCGTTGCGGCGCCCGGCCCCCTCCCCTCCCCGGCGGGGGGCCGTGACCGGAGCACCGCAACCGCACCGCAACCACCGCAATGCGGCGCGGTTGCGGTGCTTGCGGTGGCCGTTCGCCACCGCCATGCGGTGGAGGAGCCGGGCCGCAACGCGGCGCATGCGACGGGTGCTCACCGCCGCAACGCGGTGGCTGCGGTGGCCGATCACCGCACACCTCGCCGCAGCTGCGGACCGAACGCCAGGCACCGCAAATCCGGCCCCGACCGCACCACCCACCGCACCGCAACCACCGCAACCGGCACCGCAAGCCGTCCCCGCACCCCGCACCCCCTCCGCTGCGGAGGTGCGGCTACCCACACCGCAACGCCCGCCGCACCCACTACCCGTTCCCGTCCCGCAGGGGAGAGGCCTCGTGATCCAGAACCGTGCGCCGATCGACATCAACCCGTTCGACTACCTCACCGACCCCGGCTTCGCCCGGCTCCTGCGCGTCTCCGATGCGTTGGAGCAGCTCAACTACTCCTCCGGCGAGACGATCGTCGCCCTGGTCGTCTACCTCGACCAGCTGACCACCGCCCTCGCCGAAGGCGGCGACCGGTCAGCCGACGAAATCGCAGCTCGCAAGTTCGACACGAACGTGGTCAAGGAGATGCGGGAAGCCGCCGCGAAGGTCGGCGAGGCCGCCGACCACTACCGGATGGCCGCCAAGCAGCTCATCGACAAGCACCCCGACCTGTTCGCTCTGCGTGTCTCCAAGGACGCCGGGCCGATCGGCTACGGCACCGCCGTATCCGCCTGACCGCCCCCTCCCCTACCGCAGCCCGCCGCGAGGAGCACCGCAATGTCACCGCAACCGCAACGCCGTAATGCGGAGCTGGTTCGCGCCGCAACCATCACCGCAACCGCAGACCGCAACCGGCGCCGCAACCGCCGCAGCCCCCTCACCGCACTCCCGTTTGCGGTGGCCGCCACCGCAGTTGCGGCGGGCACCGCACTCCACACCACACCCACCGCAGTTGCGGTGGCCGGTGTGGCGATCGCCGCAGTCTGCGGTGACGTTGCGGTGACCCGCCGGCCGCTGACACCGCAGGACCGGGGGAGTGCCCGCCTTGCGGTGCTCACCACCGCAGGGATCGTGCTGGCCGCAGCCACCGCACCGCTGTCGTTGCGGTTCGGGCTCGTCGTCACCGCCGTTGCGGTGGCCGCCTCCTGGCGGATCGGCCGGCACCCCACCACGCGCCGCCGCAAGCGCACTGGCGAGCTCGCCGAAGCCTGGCCGCAGGCCGCCGCAACCGTCGGCCATCCCGAGCTGACGTTGAACGGGCCGGTGATCGACCGGGGGGTGGAGGGCTACACCTACCGGGTCATGGTGCCCGCCGGGAAGACCATCGAGTTCCTTGACCGCCTGGCCGGCCCGCTTGCGTCCGCACTCGGCCTGCGCGCCGACCAGGTGCAGACCGAACTCGACCCCGACTGGAACCGGCTCGGTGCGGTCCATATCCGCGAAGCCGACCCGCGGGACAGCACTGGCGAGCTCGTCGACGTCACGGTGGACACGGTCGCCGATCCGATCCCGGTCGGCCCGTACGCCGACGGGAAACCGTTCAACCTGCACATGTTCATCGACGAGTTCGGCGCGATCAGCGGTATGGCCGCCGGCGACATGGGCTCCGGGAAAAGCTCCCTGGTTGTTCGGATCCTCAAGGTATGGCGGCGCACCCCGGACGTTGTTGTTCTTTTCGCTGACGGGGCGAACGGCCGCGACTTCGGGATCTGGAAGAACAGCTTCTTCCGGTACACCACCGAACCGCGTGAATTCCTCGCCTGGGTCAAAATCCTCGGCCAGTTCGCGGACAACCGGGAGCGGGAAATGGCCCGTCAGGGATGGCGGGTGTGGAAGCCGTCAGCTACCCATCCCGTGGTCGTCCTCAAGGTCGAGGAGATGTCCAAGTTCGGTAACAGCCCCTACGGGTCGGAGATCGCGCAAGGGCTCGGCCGGCTCGCGAGCCGCAGCCGCGCCATCGGCCTGATCATTTTCGGGTTGACGCAGTACCCGGTCGGGTTGAACGCGCTCGGCCCCGACGTGCGCCGCGGCATGGCGAACCGGGTGCAGTTCCGCGACGGGGAGAACGGGTCGATGATCCTGTCCGCCCTGCCGCCACGGCAGATCCGCGCGGCGGAGAACGGCACGTTCTACGCCGAGACCCGGGACGAGAACAGGCGGATGACCGCCCAGGTGTTCTGGACCCCCGACGACGAACGCCCCGCGATCATCACCGACTGGGAGAGCCGGGACTACACGGCGTTCGCCGTCGAATGGGCCGCCGCCGAGCGCCGCACCCCCCCGGCGGCTGCGGCGGGAAACACCCGCCGGCCCCAGCCGGACCCCGACAGCGGCGACGAGCAGCTGTTCGCCGGCGGCCCGGCCGCCGCCACGAACACGGTGGAGGGGCAGGTGCTGGCGGTCGTCCCCACCGAGTTCCCACCGATCCGCCCCTTGCCCGCCCGCGGCCCCGAGCTGACGTACGACGAAGCCGACCGGGAGTTCCGGGTGCTGCTGCGCGAGCACGGACAGGTGACCTCCCGCCACGTCGAGCAGGCCGTCGGCTGGCGCCGCGGCCGGGTCCGCCGGGAACTGATCGCCCCCGCGATCGACGCCGGCTGGCTCACCCCCACCACCGACACCCACGGTGACCGGATCTACACCCCGGTCCCCGAATGGCTGCGCGCCGAACGCGCCGCCCGCTGACCGCGACCAGCCCAACCCACCCCCGCAAGGAGTCCCGATGTTCGTCCTCATCGCCGCCCTGATGCTCGCCCTGATCGGCGGCGCCTTCGGCTTCGTCGTGCGGCTCACGCAGATCGACGCCGACACCATCGAGAAGATCAACGTCCGTGCGCGGGACCTCGACCAGCGCGACGCCAGCCGCACCGGCCGCCGCCACGAGGACGGCTCGTGACCGCCGTCGGGCTTCTCCTCGTCGCTGTTCTCGGCCTGCGCCTCCTGGCCTCCCTCGCCACCCTCTAACCGGAAGGACCCCCACAGCCGTGCCCACCACCCCTCCCGGCGGCGACCCGCGCATCCCCGGCTGGTCCCCACCACACCGCCAGACCATCCGGCGTTCCGACCGGGCGGGCCGGGCCTGGCAGGCCACCGCCACCCGCCTGTCCGACCTGGCGCGCCGCCCCGGCCGCGTCCGGATCGACCCCGACCCGGCCCGTGACCGGGCCACCCTCACCCTTCTCCTCACCGGTCTGGTCACCGCCGCCGCGATCTGGTGCGACGCCGGCGGCCCGCCCGGTGACGGCATCGCCTGGGCTGCCAGCACCCTGATCGGCGTGATCGCCGTGGCCGTCCCCGCAGCGGCCCTTGCCGCCGCGTGGCGGACCGCGCGCCGTCCACCCCAGCCCGGCCGGCGGATCCGGCCGGCCGCCGGCGCCGTCGCGCTCGCCGCCGGGATCCTCGGGCTGGCGCACCTGCTACACCGGCGGGCCGGCGGGCTGGCCGGGCAGGCCGCGACCGCGCTGCCGGTGCAGGCGCTGGGCCACAGCATCACCACGGCCCTGTTCGTCGGGCTCACCCTGGCCGGGGCGGCGGCGGTCATTACGATTCCCGCCCGGGACATCCCCGCGACGCTGGCGGGGCTGGCCCGCCGGCGGCGACCGGTCCGGCTCGTCGACGCCGACGAGCCGCTCCCCGACATGACGATCATCCAGCCGTTCGACGAGATGCTCGACGGCGACCCGGACGGCAACGCTTCCTACGGGTGGAACCCCGACCGGGAACCCGGCGACGACGAGCCGGTCGAGGACTACTACGCCGACCTGTCGGCGGACACCGTCCCCCTGCCTGCCCTTCGCACCATTCCCCCGCATGGCAACGACAGCGTCTACCCGCCGGCGCCCGTCGACCCTGACTGGATCAGCCTCAACACCGCCCCCGCCCACCCCGACGACCTGTTCGCCGGCGCCGGGGGCACGGGCGGCTACCAGCGGCCTCCCACCCGGCTCCTTCACCGCGGCGGCACCGGCGTGGACGCCGACCGGGTCGCCGCCGAGGTCGCGACACTCGTCCAGCAGATCGCCGGCGTGTTCGACCAGTTCAAGGTAGGAGCGCAGGTCACCGGGCACAGCCGCGGGCCGACCGTCACCCGCCTGGAGGTCACCCTCGGCCCGGCGGTGAAGGTCGAGCAGATCCTCCGACTCTCGAAGAACCTCGCCTACGCCGTCGGCACCCCTGACCTGCGGATCCTCAGCCCCATCCCCGGAAAAAGCGCGGTGGGGATCGAGATCCCGAACCCGCGCCGCGACCCGGTTCTCCTCGGCGACCTGATCCGTGACCCGGACATGCTCGCGAACCCGCATCCACTGCTCGTCGGCCTCGGCCGGGACATCGATGGCCTGGCAGTACCGGTGAACCTGGCGAAGATGCCGCACATCCTCATCGCCGGTGCGACCGGCGCGGGGAAGTCAACGTGCATCAACACCCTGATCATGTCCGTGCTGATGCGAGCCACCCCCGAGCAGGTCCGCATGATCCTCATCGACCCGAAGAGGGTCGAGCTCACCGCCTACCAGAACATTCCCCACCTGCTCACCCCGATCATCACCAGCCCGAAGAAGGCCGCGGACGCGTTGCAGTGGGTGGTCAAGGAGATGGAGAACCGCTACGAGGACCTGGCCGCCGCCGGGGTGCGCCACGTTGACGACTTCAACCGCAAGGTGCGGGCGGGGCAGATCGTGGCGCCGCCGGGTTCGGAGCGGGTGTACACGCCGTATCCGTACATTCTGACGATCGTGGACGAGCTGGCGGACCTGATGATGGTGGCGCCGCGTGACGTCGAGGACGCGATCTCGCGGATCACGGCGATGGCGCGGGCGGTGGGGATTCATCTGGTGCTGGCCACGCAGCGGCCGTCGGTGGACGTGGTGACCGGTTTGATCAAGGCGAATGTGCCGTCGCGGCTGGCGTTCGCAACGTCGTCGCTGGCGGACAGCCGAGTGATCCTTGACCAGGCCGGCGCGGAGAAGCTCGTCGGCCTGGGTGACGGGCTGTATCTCCCCATGGGTGCGTCCAGCACGCTGCGGATTCAAGGGGCGTTCGTGTCCGAGGAGGAGATCGAGCTGGTCGCGGACCATGTCCGCGCGCAGCCCGTCGACAGCACCAACCAGATCGTCGTCGACATCGACCAGGCAGGGCCGCCGCCTGCGGTCACCGCCCTCTCAACCGAGGACCCACAGCTGCTCCACGCGGCCCTTGAGCTGCTGGTGAGCACTCAGTTCGGGTCGACGTCGATGTTGCAGCGCAAGCTGCGGATCGGGTTCGCGAAGGCCGGCCGGCTGATGGACGAGATGGAAGCGCTGGGTGTGGTCGGCCCGGCGGACGGGTCGAAGGCCCGCGACGTGCTCGTCACCGCCGACGACCTTCCCGGCGTGCTCGCCCAGCTCACCCTCCAGTCGGCCTAACTGACCGACGGTCACTTCTCCGGCACGCGCCACTCGCGTACCGCTGACCGTCTACCGCGGACGGCAGACAGTCCACCGTCCGTATACCCGACCCTCCGGAGAGGACTGACCATGACCACCACGACCCACGAGACCGCCCGGTTGACCGCCGACGTCGTCGCCCTGTCCGAGCGGGCCGGCACGCTCCACGTGCTGGTGATCCGCCGCGGCTGGGCGCCCTACGAGGGGCTGTGGGCGCTGCCCGGCGGCCACGTCGACCCGGGCGAGGACGTCGAAACCGCGGCGCGACGCGAGCTGCTCGAGGAGACCGGCATCGTCGCCGACCACCTGGACCCGGTGGCGGTGTACAGCGCGCCCGGCCGGGACCCGCGCGGTCGCTACGTCACGTTCGCGTTCGCCGCGCGCCTGGCCGCGATGCCCACGCCCACCGCCGGCGACGACGCCACCGCGGCCCGCTGGGTGCCGGTCGACGACGTGCTCGCCGACGGGCTCGCGTTCGACCACGCCCAGATCCTGACCGACGCCCTGGCCGTCGTCTCCGTCGACGCCTGAGATCGCCCCCGCCGCGGCGCCCACGCCTGGACAGCTGCCGCCGCGGCGGGGCCACCCCTAATCCCCTCGAGGAACGGAGCACCCCTGATGATGCCCGCCCTGCACACCCTCGCGGTCCGGCTACGCGGACACGCCCTCCTGGTCGCGGTCCTCGCGGCCGCGGTCGCCGTGCTCGCCGACGAGGCCGCCCACGCCACCGCCGGTGGCGACCAGTGAGTGTGACAACGGCCGTTGCCGACCTGCTGACCGCCGCGCACGCCGAGCTGGCCGCCTGCGGCCTGCACCAGGGCGGTCACCTGCACGAGGCGACCGGCGCCGTGGACATCGCCGGTGCGCTGCGCCTGGCCGCCGACTGCCCTCCCAATGAGCTGCCGGGCAGCGCCTACATCCTCGGCGTGCTGCTGGCCGCCGAGGACGCCCTTGCCCTACACCTCGGCATTGACCCCACCGCCGCCGACGCCGGCGAGGCGGTAGCGGCCTGGTGCGACCAGCCCGGCCGCACCCTCGCTCAGGCCCTGGACCTGCTGGCCGTCACCGCCGGCGTAATCATGCCGGGACGGGCAGCATGATTACGCCGGCCGTGACCTTCGCCGCGCTACTGGCGGTAGCCCTGTGACCGCCCCCGCCGGCACGGTCGGCACCGTCTATTTGATCCATTTCGATCGGCCGTACCGCCATGCCGCCCACTACACAGGGTGGACCGTCGACCTGGATACCCGGCTTGCCGAGCACGCGGCCGGCCGTGGTGCCCGTCTGCTCGCTGTCGTGCAGGCCGCCGGGATCGGCTGGCGGCTGGCCCGGACCTGGCCAGGTACCCGCAGCCGGGAACGGCAGATCAAGAAGCAGGGCGGCGCGTCCCGGTTCTGCCCGCTCTGCGGCGTCCGCCCCCACGCCACCTGAACCCGTCCCGCAGCACACAGAGAGGAGCAGCGCCATCATGCACACCGCGCTGCTGAACACCCAGGCGGCCCGCGGACCAGCCGCCACCCTGGCCGAGCTGATCGAAGCGCTGCGGGTCGAGCAGGTCCGCGGCTGCCCCGAACACCGCCGCACCCCATCCGATAGCCCGGCGGTGTGTGCGGAACGCCGCCGGATCCTCGAGACCGCCCGCTGACCCCGTCCCCGGCGCGGCGCCATGCCGGCAAGCAACCGCCGCGCCGGGGCTCCCCTTCGACCCATCAGATCCCAGGGAGATCCCCATCATGACCACACCCAGCACCACCCTGCCGACTGTTGTCGGCCTGCTCCATGCCGCCCGCGCCGAGCTCGTCGAGCACGGCTGGTACCAGGGCGACCTGGTATCCGACACCGGCTGCCTGTGCCTGATCGGCGCGTTGCGTCGCGCCGCCGGATGCAGCCCGCTGGAAGAGCCTTCCGACCCGGCTCACCT
The DNA here is from genome assembly GCF_900634745.1 of Protofrankia symbiont of Coriaria ruscifolia. NCBI lineage: Bacteria > Bacillati > Actinomycetota > Actinomycetes > Frankiales > Frankiaceae > Protofrankia > Protofrankia symbiont of Coriaria ruscifolia. The sequence continues at coordinate 3,237 of NZ_CAAAFR010000172.1, read as the reverse complement.
GCACGTCCTGTGGGATGCGGAGCGGGAGTTGGCCCGCCCGCTCCAGCTCACCGGCGCGGTGACCAGCCTGTCCGGCCGGCTGGAACCGATCGAGGTGCTTGCGATCTGGAACGACCAGCCCGACCGTCACCTCGCCCACGTCATCGCCCACCTGGATACCGTCGCCGCCGACCTGACCACCGCAGGACGGGCCGCATGAGCGCCACCAATCCCGGTCCGCGGCCCGACGCCGACCAGCCGGCCGGGGACCGGTGGGCCTGGCCGTGGCGCAACGCCACCTGCACCGACTGCCTGCACCCTGCGGCCGCCCACCACGCCGACGGCTGCACCGCAGACAAGGGCACCTGCCCGTGCCGTGCGGGAAGTGCAGCGTGAGCGACCACAGCGCGATCGAATGGACGCAGGCGACGTGGAACCCGACGACCGGCTGCGACCGGATCTCGCACGGGTGCGACAGGTGCTACGCCCTGACATGGGCCGGGCGGCTGCGGCCGATGGGGTCGGCGAAGTACCAGACGGATGGTGACCCGCGCACGTCCGGGCCCGGGTTCGGGGTCGCCGTGCACCCGGACGTCCTGGACCTTCCGTGCCGCTGGCGGACACCACGGCTGGTGTTCGTGAACTCGATGAGCGACCTGTTCCACGCCCGGGTCCCCACCGAGTTCATCGCTCGGGTGTTCGCCGTGATGGCCGACACCCCGCAGCACACCTATCAGGTGCTCACCAAGCGGTCGCGGCGGCTGGCCCGGCTCGCTGGCGAGCTGCCCTGGCCGCCCAACGTGTGGATGGGTGTGTCGGTCGAGGACCAGGCCGCGGCCGAGGCCCGGGTGCCTGACCTGTGCCGGGTCCCGGCCGCGGTCCGCTGGGTGTCCGCCGAACCGCTGCTCGGCCCGGTGGACCTGACCCGCTGGTTGCTGCCCGCCGGCCGGCTGTGCGGCCCGGACCGGCTGACCCCTGCCGACCTGCGGGTGGTGCGGGAGTTCGCCGCTGAGGTGACCGGCTGGCGGGGCGTGGACTGGGTCGTCGCCGGCGGCGAGTCCGGCGCCGGCGACGACGTCCGGCCGATGCACCCGGCCTGGGTGCGTGGCCTGCGGGACCAGTGCCAGACCGCCGGTGTGCCGTTCTTTTTCAAACAGTGGGGCGAGTGGGTCCCCGAGGCGCAGAACCCCGCCGCCCTGTCCCGCCGCACCGCCGGGTTTGCCCGGTACGTCGAGGTGGACGGCCGTACCCGGCCGGCGCGATACGGCGCCCGGGGGCAGGCGGTGACCGTGCAGCGGGTCGGGAAGAAAGCCGCCGGCCGGCGGTTGGACGGCCGCACCTGGGACGAGATGCCGGCGGTGACCCAATGATCAACCGGTGTTCCGGGTGCGGTCGGGAGATGCCCGACCCAGGGATCTGCTGGCCGTGCTACGCCGCAGCTAATGACCGGGAGCTCGAGGAAGGAGATGCCTGGCGGGCACTCGGCCGGCGAGACACGGCGCCCGGGGCCAGGCGGTGACCGTGCAGCGGGTCTGTCTCGCACATATCGCACCAGTGCGAGGCAGACCGGTGCCCGCGCCGGCGATCCGCACCTACACCGCCTGCCCCGAAGGCATCGACATCTGACCTCTCGCACGGGTGCGAGGTCTCGCACCCGTGCTCTCCCACCCCAGAAAGGACTTCAGATGGCGAACAAGAGCGCGGACCGGCCACTCAAGACCGGTGACCGGGTCACCTACCACGGGTCCCGCGCCTACTTTCGTGGCCTGGAGCTCGAGGTCATGGAGGTACGCGCTGCCGGTCACGTAGACCTGGGCTGGTGCGGCGCCCGGCTGATCCGCAACGTCCGCCCGACGTCGGTGATCCGGATCGGGCGCCGGTCAGCGCGGTCATGATGCCGCCGCGCCGAGTTGCAGGCCGCCGTTGTGGAGCTCTACCCGCTCGACGCGCTGCGCTCCGCGCCCGCGCCACCTGGTAGCACTTCTCGCACTTCTCGCATCTATCGCACCTGCGGTCAGGTCCCCGCTGGGCTTGTGACCGCAGGTGCGCGTCTGTGTGTGCGACGTGTCGCACCTATCGCACCCGGGCTGCCAGGCGGTACCGTTCCTCCCATGACGATCACTGCGGTCGCCAACCAGAAGGGTGGCGTCGGGAAGACGGCGACAGCGGTCAATGTGGGCGGGGCGCTCGCCGCCGGCGGCGGGCGGGTGCTGCTGGTCGACCTCGATCCCCAAGGCCACCTGACCTCCGCGCTGCGGTTGCCGGCTGCCCAGGGCGCCACGCTCGCCGCGGCGTTGACCGGCTCCTGGACCGGCCGTCCCGGGCAGCTGGTGGTCACCCACTCCGAAACCGCCGCCGGGGGCCGGCTCGACGTGGTGCCGACCGCGTTGGAGATGTTCACCGTGGGCCGGGAGCTGGACCGGATGCGGGCCCGTGAGCAACGCCTCGCCCGCCTTCTTGCACCTCTCGCACCCGACTACGACCGGGTGTTGGTGGACTGCCCGCCGTCGTTGGACATCCTCACCGACAACGCGCTGACGGCCGCGAATGACCTGATCGTGCCTGTGCAGGCCGAGGATTCCTCCCTGCACGCCCTGCGGCTGCTGCTCGGCCAGGTCGCCGCCGTGGACGCCGACCTGCGCGATACCCCGCTGCGGCTGCTCGGTGTCGTGGTGTCCCTGCTGCGCCGCCCACCGTCCACGCTCGCCCGGACCGTCCTGGAACACCTGCAACACCAGCCGGACCTGCCGCTGCTGGCAACCGTCCCCTTGGGCGTCGTGGTCGCCGAGGCATGGCGGTCGGGGGTCACCGTCGCCGAGTACGCCCCCGGCTCGGAACACGCCGAGATCTACCGCCAGCTCGCCGTCACGATCACGAAGGACGCCGGATGACGACCCGCCGCAAGACACTGCCCCCGCCCACCGGCGACGACCTCACCGACCTGCTCCGGCGGCGGCGCGAACAAGACCAGACCCCCGCGCTCGCGCCGGCCGCGAGTCGCCCGGCGCGAGCGAGCACCGATATGGACCGACGGAGCTGGTACATGCGCAAGGACACCGCTGACGCTCTGGCCGCCGTCGTCGACGACATCCATTTCGCCACCCGGGCGTCCAAGCACGTCGTCCTGAGCGTGCTGATCGACATTGCGACCGAACGCCACGCCGAGGCCCTGGCCCGCGTCCAGGCCATCCAGGGCCAGTCAGACAGTAAGTAGCACATCTCGCACTCGTGCGAGGAAGGCGAGAGCCGAGGCGCCTA
>NZ_CAAAFR010000171.1:0-3417 GCF_900634745.1 Protofrankia symbiont of Coriaria ruscifolia | reverse complement strand
AATGGGGGCGCGTTGCGGGGACAGGCCGGGTGGGGTGCTGGGCATCAGCTGGTTTCGGGTTCACCGCCGGGATCGGTACCGATACCGATGTTGAGAGGTGGACCGGATGGCACGGCCCTGTAGTCCTAGCTCAGACACCAGGGAGCAAGTAACCCGCCGGTAGCCTTCAGGGCTTCGCCGCGGCGGTCTTTTTCGGCTGGCGGGGCACGGTCTTGGTCTTGTCGAGGTGCCCGTAGACCATGGATGTCGCTATCCGGAGACGGTTGCACGGATGTCCGAACTCGGGTGCACACCTGTCCGCGACTGACCTTGCGGTCTGGTAAGGCCCGAGGCAGCCGCACGTCTCGGATCAGCCGTCGCTGACGGACAGCCTCGGACCGGTCCGGGTGATGGTATGCGCCAGGTCGTCGATGGATGCCGCCGCGCCATCGGGTCGGTGGAGCGCGAACCCGGCTTTCGCCAGCACGGGTAGCACTTCCTCGGCGTATCCACGGGCACGTTCCGCTCTGGCCTGGCGGTAAGCACGTTCAGCGTCTTCGTCGTCTTCGTCGAACATGGGAAGGTCCGGCTCGCGGGGTCCGTCGACGTCGAGGAGGCGCAGGTACACCTGTCCGCTGGGTTCGAGATCGAGCTGGAGCGGGCCGTGGCAGAATGGGCCGAGGTGGTGATGGTCCTCCGGGTCCGTCAAGAAGTCGGGGTACCAGCGCCGGTACCGGTCCGTCCCGGGGGGTAGCGCGTCCCGGATCCCTTCGATGAGGTCGTAGCCGGCCAGCAGCTGCAGCACCAGCCGGCGGGTCAGGGCCCCGTTGACGAGCCGCGCGATCGTGTTACGTCCCAGCCGGTTCTCGGTGGCGGCGATGATGATCTGGGTGCGTACCTGTGTCCGGGCGAGTTCGACCTCGTGTAGTGCCCATTGCACCTGGCGGTTCGCGTGCTCAAGGCGGCCCATCGCGAGCTGGTCTGCGGTGGCTTCCAGGATGCAGGCCGGTTCACCGCCGGTGCCGATGCCCTCCCAGACCACGATCCGCGCTCCGGTCATGCGAAGCGGGTCGCCGGTCTCGACCAGGTCGGCCAGAACCTGCTTCAGCTCCCATGGGGCGGCCTCATCGGCGTCCTGCCAGATGCAGGGCATCTCTTTCGTTCCTACATGGGCGGCGTGCGCGTCGTCGGCGATGTCGGTCGTTATCGACACCCAGCGATCATGGCCGGGCAGGCGGAGCTCGAACCGCCACGTCAGATCCTCATTGGTCAACGATGACAAGTGCAGCCCACTTCCCACAGTGCTGGTTCACCAGTGTACCGGTTCACCGGTGAACCGGTGCGAGCTGCGCGCTACGCCCGAACGATGAAGGCGGAGATTGTCCATCTGGGGTACCTCAATCGGACACAGTCTCGGCGCATGGCGCCGCCGCCAATGCGGCTCCTGGCTGCCGATGTGCTGATGATTCACGATCGTCCGTGTGAGACGCACGATGGTGTACGGATACGTCTACGTACCCGTACCCTGGGGGAGTCGTGACGCGTGAAGGAGGACCCCGGTGGCCGATGCCAACGTACGGATTCCCGCGGATGCCCGGGACCGGTTGGCCGCGGTGGCGGCGGCCGAGGGGCTGTCCCTGCGCGCCTACCTGGCCCGGCTGGCCGCCACGTTGCTGACCCCGGCGGAGCGGGCGGCCCGGGCCGAGCGGGCTCGGGTGGCGTTGCGGGCGTGGAACGGCTATGACCCGACCGAGGACGAGGCCGTGCGGCTGGATGCCGAGCTGGACCGGCGCCTGGGCCGGGCGACGGCGCGGTGACGGACGCGCTGCACGTCGTCTTCGATGACGCGGCGATGGTCGCCGCCGGGTACGGCAACCTGCTGGCCTCCCGGTTGATCCACCGGGCGCACACCGAGCCGGACTGGTTCCTCTACGCGCCGGCGTGCGCCCTGGTGGAGGCGGACCGGACCCGACCCGGGACCGCCGAGCACATCGCCGCCCTGCCCGCGCTCACCGTGCTCGAGCTGGACCTAGCGGCCGCGCTCGCGGTCGCCCGCGACACCGGCTGGGCCGCGGCACACACCCGGCATGCCGCCGCCCCCACCCCGGACCGTCCCGACGGGGCGGTCATCGCGACCGCGGCACCGGACCGATGGGCCGGCCAGCCGGTGCGCATCCTCGACCTAAGCCAGTGACCGGCGCCCGATCCGGGGTTCGAGTGGGTTTCCGCCCGCGGCGACCGGGCGCCTACTTTCCCCACATCATCTGAGATCCACTTTGTCCTGTTTGCCTGTGATCTTCTTCGGTGAATGGCGGCGATCCTGCGCCGGTATTGCGTCTGTGTATGGTCGCGGGTTCCTGCGTAGACGTAGGCCTACCTGTCGAAAGCCGCCTCGGTCAGGTGCCGGGTGAGCACGTCCCCGAGGGTGTCGAGGGCGGCGCGCAGGTCGAGGTGGTCCTTGCCGTCCGTGTCGGGGTGCCTTTAACGCTGCTGTCACCAGCCGCCATAAGGGTTGATCGTGTCTGTTGGGCCGCCGTTCAGGACGTTCACACGGGAGGAAAAGTGACCGGCCGGTAGTTACACGTCCGGCTCGTCCCGGTGTGAGGCGCAGATTTCCGCAGGATGGAACGCTAACGATTGATCTTGAAATGCCGGTGGGTCTTTGAAGAACGCCACCGCGGCGGCGTCCGTCCGGTCGGAACGCCCTGACCAACGCCGGCCCCGACGCCCAGGCCGGTGAGCGCTGCCGTCCCCGCGCCCGCGGCGGATCGCGGTCAGCCGCGGGCGCCGGCGGCGGCGTCCGCCGCCAGGACGTCGGGGTGTCGGTAAGAAACGTGTCACCATACGCCTCAGCCTGCTCATCAGTCAGAAACTCCACCGGCACGAGCGGACCGTAACCAGCCCCGACACCGGCCCGGCGACCTTTCCGCGAACCCCAGCGGAGCCCCCAGCCGGTGTGCTAGCCGACCATGATCTTTCTCAGCGCCAACCGTTGTACCGATGTTCCCCGAGGCCGTGCTACCGCAAGATCGGCGATCTCGACCGAGCGGGCGAGCACCTCCAGCGGGGCCGGGCCGCTACCGAGGCGCTCGGGAACGACGGCTACAGCCAGATGATCAGAAACGGTCTTGATCGGCTGGCTCAACGGCTGGCTTCCGCCGACCAGTGAGTTCTAACGCTAAGCACCGGCGGACCGAATCAGGTGATGCCCCAGCCGGGTGTTCCATGCAGGGAACCTCGCGGCGAAGATGTTGAGGGCGAGGTTCGGCGGTGTCCAACCGCACGGCTCAAATGCAGCGTCCCCGGCCATTGGCCGGGGACGCTGCATTCATCGAAATCGATCGTCGCACCTGTGCGATACGTGCGACACCGCGCGCCAGAAACCCAGGTCCCTTGACTAGGCCGTGTCTGATGGCTCTTGGGTGGTGTCGCGGAGCC
>NZ_CAAAFR010000170.1:0-9025 GCF_900634745.1 Protofrankia symbiont of Coriaria ruscifolia | reverse complement strand
GGTCAGGGGGTCAAGGGGGGGCAAGGTCCAAGTCTGGCGGGTCGCCGAGCTGTGACTGGTTCGGGCTGTCGGGCGTGTCCTTGTCGACTATTACTACGATGGGCGTTCATCATACTACCTTGGGTGATATCGATCGTCGATGGCGGCGGTCCGTACAAGTACAAAACGACCATCAAGCATGTTGCCTCACTAAAACACGTCCGATCGGGTTGTCGGCGGACGCGCCGAAGGCGTGAATCACGTTCGTCCGGCCTCGTCGGATCATCTATCGGATTCGATACCGTAGCCGGTGTCGGCGCTATTGCGTATGCACTGCTTTCTCGGACAAGGTGCCATGCCGGGGCGCTGTGCTGCACCATAGGCTCAGCCTCACTACATTCTGGAGGTCGGCCGTGGGCAGGGGAAGTCGTACGCTGCGGGGACGCGTCATGCCTGCTGTGCCCGCGCTCCTGGCGGCTGTCGTTCTTCTTGTCGGGTGCGGCTCCGCTCGTTACGAATATGTAACGAACAAGGATGCCGGGACGTTTCTCAAGATCCCGAGTGCCTGGCAGCAGCACCCCATGCTCGGGCCCGCCTTCGTCGGGATAGACGCCCGCAACGTCAGTCCCGAGGCTGCCCGGCTGTTGGCCTCCCGTGAGTGGGTGGTGGGGATCGACGCGGCGGCGAAGTTCGACGACAAGAACCTCCTGCTCCCGGACGCGCCCGAGCCGAAGGGATTCGTGCAGGTCCGCCAGCTTCTGCCGGAGGAGGCGGCCACGTTGTCCACCAACGACCTGCGCAACCTGCTCGTCTCCATCGAGGACGCTGAGCAGGAGCAGGCCGAGCAGGTCCGGCAGGATCCCGAGGGAGCCCGGCTGTCGCCGCACTTCCTGCTGCTGACCGATGAGAGCGTCCACAAGGAAGGCGGCGTCCACGGCGTTCACTTGGTCTACCAGCTTCGGGTGGACACAGGCCTGGTCACCATCGACCAGACCAGTCTTTTCGACCAGGATCAGACGATGCTCTACCAGCTCGTGTTCGCCTGCTCCTCCTGGTGTTACGACCAGCATGGTGCGCAGATCCACCAGGTTCAGACATCGTTCACGATCAAGCCGATCACCTGAGATTGAAGATCATGAATCAGACCTCGTCCGCGCAGCCGCCCGTGCAACCGTTCACGATCGGCCCCGTCGATCCTCCGCCGTCGCAGTCGTCCAGGCCGGTGCGCAGGCCGCTGGTCCTGTGGGACAGGGTGAAATTCCTCGTCCTGCTCGCGGCGCTGTTCGGGTTCGTGGTGGCCGCGGCCATGTCGAACAACCCGATCATGGGCTGGTCCGACGCCGTGCGCGAACAGGCGTCGACGAGCTGGTGGCTGCTCGCGCTGATCGCGGTCGAAGTCATCCGCCAGGTGCACATGTTCATCGGCGAGCGCTTCTCGGCCTACTACGTCTTCTGGACCGATCGGGTCTTCGGCCGCTTCGAGCGTCGCCTGCTCCGGCTCAACGACTGGAACCGCTACCGCATGAGCCGGGCCCTGAAATGGGTGGCGACTCTCGCGATCTTCGCCTTCGTCTACGCCCGGATCCGCGACGACTCCGTCTTCAACGCTGTCGTGGCCATCCCCGGCGACATCTGGGCCGCGGTCCCGTTCGTGCTCCAGATCCTCCTGCTCATGCTGCTCGCGGTCGGCCAGTTCGTAGTGATCTTCTGGTTTCTCTCCCGCGGCGGCGTGGACGTCTACTTCCCCGAGGACATCAAGACCCGGTTCACCGACGTCTGGGGCCAGGACCACGTCCTGTCCCGGGTCAAGGAGGCGGTCTTCCATCTGGAGAAGCCCGAGGAGATCGAAAGCCGTGGCGGCTATGTGCCCGGAGGCATCCTGCTGTGGGGCCCGCCCGGCACCGGCAAGACCCTGATCGCGGAGGCGGTCGCCGGCGAGACGGGCAAGCCCTACGTCTTCGTCGACCCCGGTGCGTTCCGGGCGATGTTCTTCGGTGTCGGCGTGATGAAGGTGAAGAGCCTGTTCCGCAAGCTGCGCAAGCTGGCTCTCCGCTACGGCGGTGTGATCGTGTTCTTCGACGAGGCCGACACTTTGGGTAACCGCGGTCAGCTCGCCGGTGGTGATTTCGGGCGGGCGGCCCCGTCGAGCCGTGCCGGCGGCCATCTCTTCGGGCCGGTCGACCCGGCACACGCGTGCAACGGGATGGCCTACGCCAGCCACCCCACGCGCCGGCAGTTCGCCGAAGCCCAGTTCGTGGTTCCCGGTGGCGGCGGTGGTGGTCAGGCGAGTTTTGACGGGACGCTGCAGGCGCTGCTGACCGAGATATCGGGTCTGAAGAAGCCACGCGGTTTCCTCAACCGGATCGTCCGGCGTGCCCTGGGCATGCGACCGAAGCCACCGCCGAAGTACCGCATCATGATCATGATGGCGACCAACATGCCGCAGTCCCTGGACGAGGCGTTGCTGCGGCCCGGCCGCATCGACCGCATCTACAAGGTCGGCTACCCCAGCAAGGAGGGCCGGATACGGACCTTCCAGGGCTACCTGAGCAAGGTCCGCCACGATGTGGCGTCCGAGCAGGTGGAGCGGCTTGCGGTGATGAGCCCGTACGCCACGGGCGCGAGCATCAAGGACATGGTCAACGAGGCGCTCATCCAGGCGATCAAGGCGGACCGGGAGGTCGTCACCTGGAAGGACCTGCTGAAGGCCAAAGCGATCAAAGAACATGGCCTGCCCGACGACCACGAGTACGTCGAGCGGGAACGCCACAGCATCGCCCTGCACGAGGCCTGCCACGCGGTGGTCATGTACCGGCTGCAGAAGCACATGGTGATCGACATGGCGACCATCGAGCGCCGGGGGGACACCGGCGGCTTCGTGGCTCCGGTACCGCTGGAGGACAGGTTCGTCGACTGGCGCTCCGAGGTCGAGATCGACGTGATGACCTTCCTCGCGTCCATCGTGGGCGAGCGGATGTTCTTCGAAGGTGACCACACCCAGGGCGTCGGTGGGGACCTGCACGCCGCCACGGAGCTGGTCGCTCGCAGCATCGGGCGGCACGCCATGGGCACCATGCTCACGTCGCGCCCCGCGCTGGCCTCGGGCCTGGGCAGCAACCCGGCTTACTCGGGCAGCAGCCCGGGCTACCTCGGCGGCACGTTCGTCGAGGAGGTGGAGGCCAAGCTCCAGGAGCTCTACGTGCGCACCGAAGCGATCCTGACGGACAACCGCAGGGAGATCTTTGCGGTCACCCACGCGCTGGAGACAAACAAGACAATCACCGGTGAGGACGTGGAAGCAATCATGGAAGGCACGCTCGGCCCCACGCTGGACGGCCGTCGTTACCACGAGCCGGATTTCCTCGCTCTCGCCGAGGAGTACCACTCCAGCGCCGTCCAGGCGCATCGCGGACAGCGCATCGAGCAGCTGCGGCTTCCGGATCTCAGTAGCAAGGCGGCAGCCGCACCGGCTGCCGAGACTCCACCGGTTTCCACGGCCTCGGCCGAGCTGTAGGAGCGAGCGGGAATCCAACCAGGGAAGGCCGGCTGGTGGGAGGATTCCCGGGGACGAGGTCTGCTTTCGGGTGCTAGATTGCGAAATCGTGCACTCCTGGCCGAACATGTCGTGCGACATGCGGGGGTGTCCGGCGTGCCTGTTCGTGGACGAGGGCTGTTGTCCCCTCTGACGGCCGTTGGTGATGTTCGAAGTCCATGCGGCCGTGACCCGGCGGTCGCGTCTGTCCCGGTGTGAGTGCTAACGCGGCCTGTCCGGCGCAGCCGTCCATCTCCGGGGAGGATCAAGTTCCATGTCAGTAGAAAGCTGGTCGTTCGAGACCCGCCAGATCCACGCCGGTGCCCAGCCGGACCCGACGACCGGGGCGCGTGCGGTCCCGATCTACCAGACGACGAGCTACGTCTTCCGGGACACCGACCACGCCGCCGCGCTGTTCGCCCTCGGTGAGCCCGGCAACATCTACACCCGGATCATGAACCCCACGCAGGACGTCTTCGAGCAGCGGATCAGCGCGCTCGAAGGGGGCGTGGGAGCGCTCGCGGTGTCCTCCGGCCAGGCGGCCGAGACGCTGGCGATCCTGAACCTGGCCGAGGCCGGCGATCACATAGTGACCTCGGCGAGCCTGTACGGCGGCACCTACAACCTGTTCCACTACACGCTGCCCAAGCTGGGCATCCAGGTCAGCTTCATCGAGGACCCGGACGACCTGGACGCCTGGCGTGCCGCGATCGCCCCGAACACCAGGGCGTTCTACGGCGAGACGATCGGTAATCCCAAGGGGGACGTTCTCGACACCGCCGGGATCGCCGAGGTCGCACACGCCGCCGGTATCCCGCTCGTCGTCGACAACACCCTGGCCACGCCCTACCTCTACCGGCCGATCGAGTACGGCGCCGACATCGTCGTGCACTCGGCGACGAAGTTCATCGGCGGCCACGGCACCACGATCGGCGGTGTGATCGTCGACGGTGGGCGTTTCGACTTCGGCGCGTCGGGCCGGTTCGCGAACTTCACCACGCCCGACCCGAGCTATCACGGGCTGGTCTACTGGGATGCCCTCGGCCATGGTTCCTACATCGCCAAGGCCCGCGTCCAGCTGCTGCGCGACATCGGCGCGGCGCTCTCGCCCTTCAACGCGTTCCTCCTGCTCCAGGGTTTGGAGACGCTGTCCCTGCGGATCGAGCGGCACACCTCCAACGCCCAGCGGGTGGCCGAGTGGCTCCAGGCGCGGGACGAGGTGAGCTGGGTCAACTATCCGGGGCTGCAGTCGTCGAAATGGTATGACCGGGCCCGGCAGGTGCTGCCGAACGGCGCCGGCGCGATCCTGTCGTTCGGGATCGTCGGCGGCCTTGAGGCGGGCCGGAGGTTCGTCGAGGGCGTGGAGCTGTTCAGCCATCTCGCGAACGTCGGTGACGTACGTTCGTTGATCATCCATCCGGCCACCACGACACACTCGCAGCTCACCGAGTCCGAACAGGTGACCACCGGGGTGACTCCCGACCTGGTCCGGCTGTCCGTCGGGATCGAGGGCATCGACGACATCCTCGCAGACCTCGACGCCGGCTTCCGTGCCGCCAAGGGATGACAGCTGTCCGGACGGGGCGGTAGATGATCTTCTGCCGCCCGTCTCCGGTGCGTGGCGGGGCGGACTCGACCCGGTCGGGCGGCGTCGGTTCGTCGGCCTTCCCGGTCCGGTCGCGCTGGAGAACGGAGCATCGCTACCCGCTGTCACGGTCGCCTACGAGACGTGGGGACGGCTCGACCCGGCGGCGTCCAACGCCTTGCTGGTGCTGCACGCGCTGACCGGTGACAGCCACGCCGCCGGTCCGGCCGGGCCGGGGCATTCCGGCCGCGGATGGTGGGACGCGATGATCGGCCCGGGCCGGCCGATCGACACCGAACGCTACTTCGTCGTGTGCCCGAACGTCCTGGGCGGATGCCAGGGAACGACCGGCCCGTCCTCGACCGCCGCGGACGGCCGGCCCTGGGGGAGCCGGTGGCCGGAGATCACCATCGGTGACCAGGTGCTGGTGGAGGCACTGCTGGCCGACCAGCTCGGGATCCAGCGCTTTGCCGGTGTGATCGGCGGGTCGATGGGCGGGATGCGCGCCCTGGAATGGGCGCTGCGGTATCCCGACCGCGTCGCCCGGGCGGTGGTCGTCGCATGCGGGGTGGCCGCGACCGCCGAACAGATCGCCCTGTACTCCACCCAGATCGCGGCAATCACCTCCGATCCCGGCTGGTGCGGCGGGGACTACCATCACCGGCCCGTGGGTGCCGGCCCCCATGCCGGGATGGGTCTTGCCCGCAGGATGGCGCAGGTCAGCTATCGCAGTGAGCGGGAGCTTGCCGGCCGTTTCGGTAACCGGTTGCAGCTCGACGGCCGTTTCGCGGCCCAGTCCTACGTCGAGCACCATGCGGACAAGCTCGTCCGCCGGTTCGACGCGGGCACCTACGTGACCCTGACTCAGGCGATGATGACCCAGAACGTCGGCCGCGGCAGGGGTGGGGTGGCCGCGGCGCTGTCGGCCTGCCCGGTTCCGATGGCGGTGGCCGGTGTCGACTCCGACCGGCTCTACCCGCTCTACCTCCAGCGCGAGATAGCCGATGCGGTACGGGTGCCTGCTCTGGCCGGCGGCCTCGCGGTGATCCGATCGCTGTACGGGCATGACGCGTTCCTGCTGGAGACCGAACAGGTCACGGACGTCGTACGGGAGGCGCTGGAAGCTCCGCCCGTTGTTCCGGCGGAGGGGCCGGAACAACGGGTGCCGGAGTGACTATCCAGGTCTTCTGATCATTACAGGGGAATGTTGCCGTGGTTCGCCTTGCCCGGAGCGGCGCCGGCCAGGGCGTCGGCGATCGCGGCCCTGGTGGCTGCCGGTGTGACCACGGCGTCCACCACGCCCAGTTCCACCGCGCGGTCGATCCCACCGACCGTGCGCACGTGTTCGGCGGCAAGATCGGCAACCACGGCCGAACGGCGCTGCGTCGGGACCTCGGCCAGCTCGCGCCGGTGGAGGATCCCGACGGCGGCTTCGGCTCCCATGACCGCGACCACCGCGGTCGGCCAGGCGAACACGGCCGTCGCGCCCAGGCCGCGCGAGTTCATGGCGACGTAGGCGCCACCGTAGGCCTTGCGGGTGACGACGGTGACGCGGGGCACGGTGCATTCGGCGAACGCGTACAGCAGCTTCGCGCCGCGTCTGACCACGCCTTCCCACTCCTGGCCGACACCGGGAAGGTAGCCGGGAACGTCGACCAGGACGACCAGCGGCACGCCGAACGAGTCGCACATCCGGACGAAGCGTGACGCCTTCTCCGCGGACGTGGCATCCAGGCAGCCGCCGCGGCGCAGCGGATTGTTGGCGACCACTCCCACCGTCCGTCCGCCGAGGCGCCCCAGAGCGGTGACGATGTTCGGTGCCCACTTGGGGTGGAGTTCGACCACATCGTCGTCGAGCACGCCTGCCACCAGCGGGCGTACGTCGTAGGCACGGCGTGGCGACTCCGGTAGCAGGTCACCGAGGTCGCGCGCCTGGACCGCTCCGATGCTGCCCTGGTCGCCCAGCAGCACGCACAGCTGGCGGGTCCGGGCTACGGCGGCTTCGTCGGAGTCACAGGTGATGTCGACGACTCCGCTGCGGCGCGCGTGCACGTCGGGTCCGCCCAGGCTGTCGGCGGTGCAGTCCTCGCCGGTCACCGTCCGTACGACGTCGGGGCCGGTGACGAAGACCTTGGCGTCCGGACCCATCACGACGATGTCGGTCAGCGCGGGGCCGTAGGCGGCACCTCCCGCGGCGGCGCCCAGCACGAGGGAGAGCTGGGGGATCCGTCCGGAGGCGCGGACCGTGGCTGCGAACACCCGGCCGACTCCGTCGAGGGATGCCGCCCCCTCCCGTAGCCGGGCCCCACCGGAATGCCAGATCCCGACCACCGGGCGGCGCAGGCGTGCCGCCGTCTCGATGGCGTCGACGATCCGGGTGCAGCCATCGCGTCCCAGCGCCCCGCCCTGGATGGCCGCGTCGGTGGCGAAGGCCACCACCGGGTTGCCCTCGACGGCGCCCGCTCCCGCCAGCACGCCGGAGGTGTCCGCCGCGGCGAAGGGCTCGAAGGTGCCAGGATCGAAGAACTGGGCCAGCCGGGCCGACGGAGCACGCGGGTCAGCGCGTTCGAGCGTGGAGAGACTCACCGTTTATCTCCTTGGGATCCCTGGGGTCGATGACGAAAGCAGGCGACTGCCCGCGGGCCGCGTTGCGATCGGTGGGCCCACCGGATCATTATTCCTGTTTGTGATCGGATGGGTCCTCACGGGTTTCCCGTCATAATTGCCCGTAATTCCCCGTGATTGCGTCGTCATGCAGCGGTCGGGCCGGATGATCCGCTGGTTGTGGAACACGAGAACACCCGGACGCCGGCCGGGCACCGACCGGGCCCGACAGTCAGTGCCGGGTGTTCGCCGTGAATATCTGGCTGGAAATGAATTCGCCGATATTTCGAATGTCGGGCTCGAGGAGCGGCGGGGGATTTACTGTTTTCAGAGGGTGGAAGCGGGTTTCAGGGGGTGAAGGCGAGACAGACGTCGTGCCCGCCGAAACCGAACGAGTTCGACAGGGCCGCGCCGGCGGGAATGGAACGGTTGTCGATGGAGACCACGTCGAGGTCGATGTCGTCGTCGAGGGCGTCGAGGTTACGGGTGGCCGGCACGATCCGGTCCCGCAATGCGAGGACGGATATCACCGCCTCGACCGCCCCGGCCGCACCCAGCAGGTGCCCGGTCATGGACTTGGTGGAGGTCACGGCCACGCTGTCCAGGGCGTTCCCGAGCGCGGCCCGCAGCGCACGGGCCTCGGCGACGTCCCCGATGGGCGTGGAGGTGCCGTGGGCGTTGATATGCACGAGATCGGCCGCGGTCAGCCCGCCCGACTGCAACGCCGCGCGCACGGCGCGGGCCGCGCCGGCACCGCTGGGTTCGGGGGCGGTCACGTGGTAGGCGTCCGCGCTGGTCCCGGCACCGGCCAGGGTGGCGTACACCCGGGCGCCGCGGGCCCGGGCGTGTTCGGCGGTTTCCAGGACGAGGACTCCGGCACCCTCCCCGAGGATGAACCCGTCACGTCCCTTGTCGAACGGCCGGGACGCCGCCTGCGGGGCATCGTTGCGCCGGGACAGGGCCTGCATCTGGGCGAACCCGGCGATCGGCAGCGGGTGGATCGCCGCCTCCGATCCGCCGGTGATCGCGACGTCGGCCCGCCCGGCCCGGATCATGTCCAGGGCGTAGCCGATGGCCTCGGCTCCGGAGGCGCAGGCGCTGACCGGGGCGTGGACCCCGGCCCGGGCCGTGAAGGCCAGGCCCACGGTCGCGGCCGGGCCGTTGGGCATGAGCATCGGTACCACGTGCGGGGAGACCCGGCGGGGGCCGCGCTCGCGCAGCACGTCGTACTGGTTGAGCAGGGTTAGTACCCCGCCGATCCCGGAGCCGATCACGGCGGCGAGCCGGTCGGGGTCGACCTGGGGTGCCCCGGCGTCGGCCCATGC
>NZ_CAAAFR010000169.1:0-57864 GCF_900634745.1 Protofrankia symbiont of Coriaria ruscifolia | reverse complement strand
GTCATGCTCGCGCCACCATCAGCCGCCTGGTTTCCGTGAAGACCTCCGGAAGACGCGAACAACCACGTTCGTGCCGCCCTCGGCCGGTGAGATGAATCCTATGGGCAACGCACGACCTGACCGCAGTAGGTCAGGCCGGCGCCGAAACCGAACAGCAGGACGGGGTCGCCCGGTCGCAGTTGGCCGCCGTCGAGAATCCGGCTGAATGCCAGCGGGATGCTGGCTGCCGAGGTGTTGCCGGAGTCAACCACGTCCCGGGCGACCACAGCGTTTGTGGCACCGATGCCGGACACCAATACGTCGATTATCCGGAGATTGGCCTGGTGCGGGACGACAGCGGCGAGTTCGGCGGGCTCGACACCGGCGAGTTCGCATGCGCGCCGGACCGTCGGTGTCAGGGTGATGGCCCAACGGAACACGGTCTGGCCTTCCATGCGGAACAGGTTGTCACCATATCCGGGAACCCGGATGGCGCCGGCCTTTCCACCGTCGTGTCCCCAGACCGCCGGTCCGATCTCCTGGTTCGGGGCGGGCCCGACCACCGCGGCACCGGCTCCGTCGGCAAGCAGTATGCAGGTGGTGCGGTCGTCCCAGTCGGTATAGTCAGAAAGCCGCTCGGCGGCCACCACCAGGACGTGCCGGGCGCTTCCCACCCGGACCATGTCCGATGCCACCGACAGGGCGTACGAGAAACCGGCGCAGCCGGCGTTGATGTCGAGCGCGCCCGCGTGCACGGCGCCCAGACGGTGTGCGATCTGCGGCCCGGAACCCGGGATCTGGGACGGGTTCGTGCAGGTCGCGAGCAGCACCATGTCGAGGTCGGTGGGGTCGATACCGGCCGCGGCAAGTGCCTTTTCCGCGGCCATGGATCCCATCGCGACGATGGTTTCGTCGGCGTCGGCGATGCGGCGGGTGGCGATGCCGGTCCGCGACCGGACCCATTCGTCGGATGTCGCGACGCGCTTGGCCAGGTCGTCGTTGGTCACCAGGCGTGCGGGACGGTAGGTTCCGATCCCCATCAGCCGGGAGCCGCTCACCGTGTCACTCCGACAAGCCTGGTACCGGTGGACGCCGCCTGGGCGTCGGTAGTGCCCTCCTGGCCGCCGTCAGTCGGCGTGTCCGTGTGGCGGGCGATCAGTTCACGGGCTGCGGGCAGGTCATCCGGTGTCTTCAGAGCGAGGATCTGCACGCCGGTGAGCTCCCTTTTGGCTATGCCTGCCAGCGTTCCAGCGGGTGGTAGCTCCAGAACGGCGGTTACCCCGAGATCGCGCATCCGTGCCAGGCACAGGTCCCACCGGACCGGTGCGGCGACCTGGTCGACGAGGCGCTGGACCAGGTCGGGGCCACTGCGGACGACAGTACCATCCGCGTTGGACAGCTGTGCCACGGCGGGCGTCCGCGGGCGCAGTCCCGGGGCGATCCCGGCGAGCTGCTCGCGCGCGGGCTGCATGAAGTGGGTGTGGAAGGCGCCCGCCACGGACAGTGAGCGCAGCCGGGTACGGGGCGGCGGGTCCTCGGCGAGACGGGCCAGTGACTCGAGGGAACCGGCCGCGACGATCTGCCCGGCGCCGTTGCGGTTCGCGGCGGTCAGGTCCAGCCGCCGGAGATGTTCGGTGACGTCGTCCGGCTCGCCACCGAGAACCGCGGTCATACCGGTGGGGGTACGCCCCGCGGCTTCGGCCATTGCGCGTCCGCGCAATGCGACGAACACCAGTGCGCTTTCGGCGTCGAGGGTACCGGCCAGTACGGAAGCGGTGATTTCACCCACACTGTGACCGGCGACGAGAACATTTCCCGTCCGGGGGACGGGAAGCTGTTCCGCGGCGACAAGACCGGTCGCGACGATCAGCGGTTGGGCGACGGCGGTGTCGCGGATCGTCTCCGCGGAGCCGTTGCAGCCGACGTCCACAAGGTCGATTCCGACTGCCGCCGACCACCATCGCAACCGTGGCTCGACACCGCCGATCTCAAGCCAGGGTTGCAGTTGACCTGGAGTCTGGGCACCTTGACCTGGCGCGAGGATAGCGAGCACCGGACTACTTAACCCTTCCGAGCCGCTGGCTGTCGCTGGCGAGTACTCACCGTTGTGTCGTCGGCTCATTGTGGGATCTCTACAAAGTGATTCGGTCGTCCCACATCTTTATTGCCCATCACCATGCCGGAGGGGAATCCAGTGACAGGGGCGACAAGTAGCGGCAACACGTCCCGCCCGGCCGGAGCGGGTGAACCCGCGGTGGTCGTGATCGATGGTGGTCGTGATCGATCATAAAAGCGATCAGTCGACGATCATAAAAGCGATCAGTCAAATGGTCGCGCGGGCGATCACACCGTGGCGAGCCGGCCCAGGATGAGCGCCACGTGCAGGGTGAACCGTTCACGATGGTCGGTCGGATCGAGCCCGCAGGCGTCGGCAGCCTTGCGAAGTCGGTAACGGACCGTGTTGGGATGCAGGTACAGGGCCCGGGCCGTGGCCTCCAGCGAGGCGCCGAAGTCGAGGTAGGCGCCCACCGTCGCCAGCAGCGGTGTCCCCGCCTCCCGCAGGGGCGTGTACACGTCCTCGATCAGGGCGCGGCGTGCCCCGATGTCACCGGCGAGCGCCCGTTCCGGCAGGAGCGCCTGCGCGGTCACCGGACGCGGAGCAGTTGGCCACGCCGCGACGACGTCGGCGGCCGCCAGCGCCGCGTGTGCCGAGGCCGCAGCCGCGGCCAGGTCGGAGGCGACCGGGCCGATGACGACTGGCCCGGGTCCGCAGGCCGGCAGCAGGGCTTCGACGGCGTCGAGCAGGGCGCGCCCGGACCCGGCGGCGCCGGGCCGGGTCGACCGCGGCGCCGGCTCGGTCGCGAAGTCCCCACCGACGATGACGACCAGCCGTTCGTGGTGGACGCCGGTGAGCACTTCCAGACCGGCCCCGCGCCCGAGGCGGTGAACCTGGTCGACGACCACTTCGGGGGAGTGGTCCGGGGTGTCTCCGACGATCACCGCGACGGCGGGCGGGTTGCGCCATCCCAGCGCCGCAGCCCGTGACGGCAGCGCCCGCTCGACCTCGCCGCGTACGACATGGTCCACCACGAGCGCCTCAAGGCGGGCGTCCCATGCGCCCCGCTCCTCGGCGGCGCGGGCGTAGACGACCGCCCCGGCGAAGGCGATGTCGCGGGAATAGCGCAGCACGTCGGCGAGGAGCCGTTGTTCGTGGTCGGGACCGGCCAGGGCGGGTACCTCGGCCTCGATCGCCTCGACCGCCACCCGCACCAGTTCGACCAGACGGCGGAAGGTGACGGCCCGGACGAGATCGCGGGGGGCGACCCTGAACACGTCCCCGGACAGTTCCCGGGCGTGCTGGGGACGCCGGCACCACTCCACGAACGAGGAGATCCCGGCCTGCACCACCAGCTGGATGTCGGCCCGATGGCGGGCCGACATGGGCGCGAACCAGGGCAGGACGTCGTGCATGCGTGTCACCGCGCGGCTGGCGAGCATTCCGCTGGATCGTTCGATCCGCCGGATGGCCTCCTCGGTCGCCGGGTCGACAGCGGCCGGACTCACCGCCGGACCCACCGCGGGGCTTGTCGCCGGACCCAGGTGTCGCTCGGCCGGGGAGTCAGCCGCCGGGTTCGAGGTGACGCCGGCGTCGACGCCCGACAGCGGTCGCGTCACCGGTTGTGTAGCGGCCGAACCCCGGCCGCGTCGCACAGCGGCCGATGCTCGGCCGCTGGGCCAACGCTCGGCCGCCGTCCACCATCGTCGGTCATGTCTTCTTCTCCATCGGGTTTCTCGGGGCTCCGGACAACGCGAAAGGAGCTGCCGTCGCGTGTCTAGAACTGGTTGTTGAATCGGCTGGTCCAGTTGTGGACGTTTGCGACATATGCCCGCGTCTCGGCGAAGTCGGGAACTCCGCCGGCATCGCGGACGGCCGCGGGCCCTGCATTATAGGCGGCAAGGATCAGCGAGACGCGGTCGCCGGGCAGTTTCTGGACGAGTTGGGCCAGATGAGCGTCATAGCGCGCGGCGGACAGGATAGCGTCCGCCGGGTCCAGCGGGTTGACCGCGCCGTCGGCATTGCCGTCCACACCGAACTGTTTCCAGGTGTCGGGCAGGAACTGCATCATGCCGCGGGCACCCGCACGGGACACCGCATCACGGTTGAACTTGCTCTCCACCCGTGCCTGGGCCGCGAGCTGGGCCGCGCTGAGGACGCCGTAGACCGTGGCGGCATTCTGGAAGAGGGGGATCAGGTTGGGCGGGACTTTCGACGCCGACCGGGAAATGCCGTCCCCGCAGCCGGTGAGGGTCGTGGTCAGGAAGGCCGTGGCCACAAACAAGATCAGTATCGGCGTGACGCCCTGTGACGGATGCTGCCGGGACGCCCCGTGTGTGCGCCCGGGCCGGGCGGGTCGGGCGGGTCGACGAGGCGGTGTCGCGTCCACCACCCCATTGTGCTGGGTAGCGTAGGCAACCGTATGGACCCGGTCACATCGGCTGGTGTCAGCGGTTCGCACGGGATATCCGGTACCCGGCTCAGTCGATCAGGTTGGCGCGCAGCGACCGAAGTGCGACGTCGGACACGCCGGCGTGGCGGGCCCATCCGGCCGCGCCGCCCCACGTGTCGTCGATCGCGATGAGGAAGCGGCTGATGACTTCCGGCCGGCAGCTCATGCCGTCCGTCCTGGCCATACTTCGGGCCCGGTCGTAGGTGGGCCGCCTGGCCAGCCGGAGATCCACCCGGTCGATCCGCTCGTTGCTCGCGACGTAGTCGGCGATGACCGCATCCCGTTCGACCCCGGCGATGTCGAGTACGACAGCGGCCAGCACACCCGTGCGGTCCTTGCCCGCGGCACAGTGGAACAGCGCCGGCAGGCAGCCGGGGCCCGCGAGCAGCCGCAGGGCGCCGGCCACCGCGTCGGGCGCCTTGCGCAGGTAGTCGAGGTAGTGCTCGACCCGGTCCTGCGAGGCGCGGTCGGCGACGATGAGGGGGTACCGCGGGTCGTCGGCCATCACGAACTCGCCGGGGATGAACGACAGATTGTGGTAGACGATGTCCTCGTTCGCCAGCAGGCCGCGGCCCTCCCGGGCGATTTCCGCCCCGGTGCGAAGATCGATGACTGTGCGCAGGCCATAGTCGTTACGTAACGCGACGACATCGTCCTTGGTCAGCTCCTGGACGGTGTCGCTGCGCAGCAGCCGTCCCGACCGGGTCAGCCGTCCGTTCGTGGTCGGGAGCCCGCCGAGATCCCGGACATTGTCGGCGCCGACGAGGTTGAACCAGCGATCCACCCGCTGACCATAGCCACTGGAGGCGTCCCCCGGAGTGGTGAATGCCTCATCCGCCCTGCCGCGGCCGTCTGGTACCCGTCCGGGTGGACGCGGCTGGTGCCCGCCGGCTGGTGCTGGTCAGTGGTCGTTGCCGACCACGCTCGGTGCTTCCGCCGCTCCTATCCGGGCTGCCGCCGGGCGCGGCCGGGCCGTGTGCGGCTGGGCGAGCCGACACAGCGCTGCGCGGGTCGTCTCGGGATCTCCCCAGGGAGCGAGGGCGAGGACGTGCTGCCGATCGATCGCCGGCGCGGACACGTAGGAGATCAGGGGATGGTGGCGGCGGATGTCGCGCTCGTCGTCGTCGAAGAGATCCTCGTGCAGTTTCTCCCCGGGGCTGAGCCCGGTGTAGACCACTTCGACGGGCCGTGAGCCGCGGGTCGCGAGCCGTCTGGCAACGTCGGCGATCCGCACCGGTTGGCCCATGTCGAGGACGAGAACGTCCCCGTTCCCGCCCAGCGCCCCGGCCTGGACGACGAGTTCCACCGCCTCTTCGACGGTCATGAAGTAGCGGGTGACGTCCGGGTGCGTGACCGTCAGCGGCCCGCCCGCGGCCAGCTGGCTGGCGAACACCCTCAGCACGGAGCCCTGGCTGCCCAGGACGTTGCCGAACCGCACGCTGACGAAGACCCCGCGCCGGGCGTCCGCGGGCACGCTGGCGGTCAGGCGCTCGGTGATCCGCTTGGAATAGCCCAGGACGCTGGTCGGGTTCGCAGCCTTGTCCGTGGAGATGTTGACGAACCGTTCGACGCCCACCGACACGGCGGCGTCCAGGACGGTCATCGTCCCCCACACGTTGGTCTTGACGGACTCGCCGGGGAAGCGTTCCAGCAGGGGCAGATGTTTCAGCGCGGCAGCATGGAAGACCACCTGTGGCCGGTACCGGGTGAACACGGCGTTGACGCCCTCGACGTCCCGGATGTCGCACAGCACCACCGTTTCGTCGTCGGCGATCGCCTGACCGTGGATGGATATCTGGACGGCCCGCAACGCGGACTCGTCCCGGTCCAGCATGATCAGTTCTTGGGGGTGGTAGCGATACAGCTGCCGGCACAGCTCCGAACCGATCGAGCCGCCGGCCCCGGTGACCAGCACCCGCCGGCCGGTGACGTAGCCGGCCACCGACCCGACGTCGGTCTGGATCTGGCAGCGTCCCAGCAGGTCGGTGAGGTCGAGGTCACGGATGTCACGGACGTCGACCCGCCCGTCGATGAGGTCCACGACGCGGGGGAGCACCTTGACGAGGAGGCCGGCGTTCTCGGCGACAGTGGTGATCTCCCGCAGCAGTGCGGCGTCGGCGCTGGGGATCGCCACCAGCAGGGTGCGCGCGCCGGTCTGGCGGGCGACCGTGGCGATGGCCTCGCGACCACCGCGTACCCGCACGCCGCCCAGGGCCAGGTTCCAGGTGTGTGGATCGTCGTCGAGCAGAGCCACGGGCGCATAGGGGCTGTCCGGGGTGCGCAGCATCGATGCCAGTACCCGGTCAGCGCCCTCACCCGCGCCGAAGACGATGATCGGTTCGCTGCCGGTGCGCTGCTGCCGCCGGCGGCGTTCCCCGGTCAGCCGCCACAGGTATCGGACGCCGAACATCAGGACGAGTCCGACCGCGCCCGCCAGCGGGAGCATGCCCGCCGGCATCCGTCCGGAACGGCCGAAGGTGACGTCGACGACGATGGTCCCGATCGTCGTGAGCACGACCGAGCAGAGCAGCGCCAGCACCTCGTCGAAGCCGCCGAAACGGTAGCGGCCCAGGTAGAGGTGCAGGGCCGTGCCGACGAAGTACAGCAGGCAGACCGCAACTACCGTGATCATCCAGAATCCGGTGTCGGTTAACGGGGAGAGGCTGAAGCGGCCGAGGTAGGCGGCGCCGAGTCCGATCGCCAGGCAGACCGCGTCGATCCCGATCTGCAGGCCGACGTGCCGCCGGAGCTCCATCCGCGACAGCCGGCCGCCTGACGCCGGTCGGCTGCCCGATATCAACTGCGCGGGTCCTTGCCCGTCAGCAACCTTCTGCTCATGCATGACTCCATAGAGTAATAACTACAGATGGTGAGTGTACAGATGTACATCGAGTATGTTGGTTGCGCAGAGTGCTGATATGGTGACCGGGATGCATCCCCCGGGGGAGGGTTGGTCTACTGGTGGAACTTCGGGAGTATGTCAAGGCACTACGCCGAGGATGGCCGCTCATTGTGGTTTGCGTCCTGCTCGGTGGCTTGTTCGCGGCGGCCATCTCATGGCGCCAGACGCCGGCCTTCGCCGCCGTCACGACCATGGTCGTCTCGTCGTCCGACACCACCGACAGCGCCGCAGCGGCCTACCAAGGCGGCCTGCTGTCCCAACAGCGAGTCAAGTCCTACGCCGATCTGGTGGCCAGTGAACGGGTCGCCGCGGCTGTCGTCGACAAGCTCGGCCTCAACGAGAGTCCACAGATCCTGCGCGGCCACATCCAGACCCAGACCGTCCCTGATACCGTCCTGCTGCGCGCCGTGGTCACCGACACCGATCCCCGCCGCGCCCAGTTGATCGCCGACACGGTCGGTGAGGTCTTCTCCCAGGCCATCGCGCAGATCGAGACCCCGTCTCCCGACAAGGCACCCCTGGTTCGGGTGAACGTGTGGGAGAAGGCGAAGATGCCGACCAGGCCGGTATCGCCGCAGCCCGTGCGGGCTGTCGCGTTCGGCGTGCTGTTCGGCCTGATCGTCAGCGTCGCCGTGGCGGTGGTGCGACATCGACTCGACACCAGGGTCGTGACCGCTGCCGACATCACAGCGGCGACCGGGCTGGCGACCCTGGGCACGATCGCTTTCGACACGACCAGCGCACAGCATCCCCTGGTCGTGGATATGGGCGGGCAGTCGGCAAGCGCCGAGGCGTTCCGGCAGCTGAGGACCAACCTGCGCTTCGTCGACGTGGACGCGCCGCCGCGTTCCATCCTGGTCTCCAGCTCGATGCCTGCCGAGGGCAAGACGACGACGATCTGTCGTCTGGCCATCACCCTCGCGCAGACCGGCGCCCGGGTGGCGCTGGTCGAGGGCGACCTGCGCAGACCGTCCTTCGGGGAGTATCTCGGGATCGAGACGGCGGCCGGTCTCACCTCCGTACTGATCGGCTCTGCCGATCTCGAGGACGTGCTCCTGCCCTGGGGCGACGAGAGCGGCCGGCTCCATGTGCTGCCCAGCGGGCCACTGCCACCGAATCCCAGTGAGCTGCTCGGATCCCGGGGGATGAGCGATCTGCTCGGCGAGCTGTCCAGCCGTTTCGACTTCGTCCTGATCGACGCGCCACCACTGCTCCCGGTGACTGACGCGGCCGTGCTCGCCGCGCAGGTCGACGGCACCGTACTGGTCGTCCGTGCCGGTCGGACCCGGCGCGAGCAGCTGGTCAAGGCAGCCGACTCGCTGCGGCTGGTCGAGGCCCGGATGCTGGGAACGGCTCTCAACATGATTCCGATCAAGGGATCGGACGCCGCCTACTACGGCTATCGTGCCTATGGCGACTATGCCCAGACCGACAGGACGGCCCTGCCCTGGGCCCTTGCGGACCATTCGGTGCTCACCCCGGCCACGGCCCGGTCCGACCGTTCGCAGGTCGAACTCACGGCTGGGTCGCGGGGCTCCGGCTCCGCCGGCGGGATTACCGGTTCCGCTGGCGGCGGTGTCACGATCGCGGCCCAGCATCAACCGTACGACGGTGAGTTCGACAGTGAATTCACCGGTGAGCGCGACAACGCCACGATAAGTTCGCAGGATTCGCAGGGCGAACCCGGCGGTGTCCATCGCGATGGCGGCGTCGACCGCGCGGATGCGCGCCACAGCGGTTCCCGCGCCGGCAGTTCGACCGCGGCTGCGGCCGAAACCGATCCGACCGCCGAGTTTGCCGCGGACCTTGCCGACGGACGGGCGAACGACATGACAACGCCGTTGACGTTCAACGCGAGGACAGCCGGTTCCCACCGGCGTAAGCGCGGTCGATGACACCGGTGTCGCGATGGGTCTGCCGGCGTCCGGCCGTGCTCGGCCTCGGACGGTGGTGGGTGGACCTGTGATGAGCGGACCCGTCCGTCGAGAAATGTCCGCTACCTGTGGTCGTGACGCTGCTCGGCGGAAGAAACCGACTGGACACCCAATGTCGTAGACACGGAGAGCGATATTTCGTATACTCTTCGTATTCGCGTGTCAACAAGCTTGTCCGGAATCCGGGCAGGGGGAGTGCTTCCATGAGGTTTCGCACGTTCGGAGTCGCGCTGCTCGTAGGGGGCGGGCTGGCGCTGGGCATGACGTTGGGCCCGGTGGTCGCCGCCCAGGCCAATCCACCGGTCGACCGCTTTGGGCCGGTCGGCACAGCCACGATCAGCGCGACGTCGATACCTGTTGGCCAGTCGGTGCTCCTCGGCGGATGCGGTTTCGCGCCGGGTGGCATCGTCACCATACGGGTGAACGGCAACACAGCCGGTACGGTCACAGCTGACGATCAGGGGAACTTCAGTCTGCAGCTGCCGTCTTTCACCGCGCCCGGCATCTATGCCCTTACCGGCTCGGGCCCGCGGCTCGTGCCGGTGACAGCGCCCGGGTCGGCGGCCAGCACCGGTTCGATCGGAACGGCTCTCCCCGCAGGGGCGCAGGATGCCGCAGCCGTGTCCGGCAAAGTGGCGCAGCGCACGGTGGCCGTGGCCGTGACCGTGACCGATCCGTCCACTGATGGTGACCGCAGCGGCACGGGTGTCGGCATAGCCGTCGGCGGTTGGAGCGGCGACGGTGGTGCCAGCGCTGGTGCTACCGGCGAAGGCGGTGCCGGCGGCGGTATCGGCGTCGGCTTCGGTATAAGCGGTATCAACGGTGCCGGTGGTGACGGCGACACCGGCGGTGGCGACACCGGCGGCGGCGGTACTGGCGGTGGCGACACCGGCGGCGGCGGTACTGGCGGCGGTACTGGCGGCGGCGGTACTGGTGGTGACGGCGGTACTGGCGGTGATGGCGGCTCCCTCGTGGGGCAGCCTGTGACCGGTGTGCAGCCCGGTGGCGGGAATGATCCCGGGGGCGTTGACCAGGAGGGTCCCCAAAAGGCTGACCAGGAGTATCCCGAGACCGATGGGCTGCCCTTCACCGGCGCCGAGACCGGCGCGATGGCTGCGATCGCCGTGGCTCTCGTCGGCGGTGGTGTGATCCTGCGGGTCGCGGCTCGTCGCCGCAGGTCGGGAGCGACACCCGAGGAGCTCTGACCGAGTGGGGCTTCCTGCGCGCGGATGTGCCAGGTGGCTCTCATAGTGACCTGGGGACCTGGGGCCCCGGCAGCGCGAAAGAAGCATGATTGCGCTGCCTTCGGTCTTCTTCCGCAGCTGATCTCGGCGGGCGCGGGCGGACCGACGGATCGTGTCCTGTCCGGTCGGCTGGCTACGATGGGCCATCGGCGCACGGCTGCCCTCCCTGGCATCCGCATCATGCGCTGATGGACCGTCGTCTGCCGGGCAGGAAGGCTGGAATGAAGTCCGCTGAGATCGCGAGCCGTTGGCTCCGCTATTTTGCCGACCGGGGTCACACGGTTGTTCCGTCGGCTTCCCTCATTGCGGACGACCCCACCCTGCTGCTTGTGAACGCCGGGATGGTCCCGTTCAAGCCGTATTTCCTCGGCGAGGTCCGTCCGCCGTACACCCGTGCCGCCAGTATCCAGAAGTGTGTGCGGACCACCGACATCGAAGAGGTCGGCCGCACGACCCGGCACGGTTCCTTCTTTCAGATGTGCGGGAACTTCTCCTTCGGGGACTATTTCAAGGAGACCGTGATCCCGCTGGCGTGGGAACTGCTCACCACCCCCGTGGCGGACGGCGGATACGGCCTGGACGACAGCCGGCTGTGGGTGACCGTGTACCTCGACGACGACGAGACGGCCGACATCTGGCAGTCCAAGGTCGGCGTGCCCGCCGGGCGTATCCAGCGCCTGGGCATGGAGGACAACTTCTGGTCGATGGGCGTGCCGGGTCCGTGCGGGCCCTGTTCCGAAATCAACTACGACCGCGGGCCGGAATTCGGTGCCGAAGGCGGCCCCGCGGTGAACGGCGAGCGTTACCTGGAAATCTGGAATCTCGTCTTCATGCAGTACATCCGCGGGGAGGGTTCCTCGAAGAAGGATTACCCGATCCTCGGCGACCTGCCGTCGAAGAACATCGACACCGGGCTCGGGCTGGAGCGGCTCGCGGCCATCCTGCAGGGCGTCGACAACCTCTACGAGATCGACACCTCGCGGCTGGTCCTCGACCGGGCGTCCGCGCTGACCGGTGCCCGCTACGGTGCCGAGCACCGCTCGGACGTGTCACTGCGGGTGGTCGCCGACCATGTGCGTACCTCGGTGATGCTCATCGGTGACGGTGTGCTTCCCAGCAACGAGGGACGCGGCTACGTGCTGCGCCGGATGATGCGCCGCGCTATCCGCAACATGCGCCTGCTCGGTGCCCATGACGCGACCATGCACGAGATGGTTGCGGCCACCATCGAGGCGATGGGCCCGCAGTATCCGGAGCTTGTCACCGACCGCGTCCGGATCGACTCGGTCGCCACCGCCGAGGAGGCGGCGTTCCTCCAGACGCTGCGCACCGGGACGTCCATCTTCGACCTGGCCGCGAGCGAGACGAAGAAGGCCGGCGGGAGCGTCCTTGCCGGTGCGCGGGTGTTCCAGCTCCACGACACCTATGGTTTCCCGGTCGACCTCACCCTGGAGATGGCGGCCGAAGCGGGCCTGACCGTCGACGAGGAGGGTTTTCGCCGGCTCATGGGGGAGCAGCGGCAACGCGCCAAGGCCGACGCCCGCGCCAAGAAGACCGGGCACGTCGACACCTCGGCATACCGGGACGTGCTGGAGGCGGCCGGTCCGTCGGTGTTCACCGGATACGACAGCACCGTCGAGGAAGCGCGCGTGCGTGGGTTGCTGGTCGGTGGCGCGCTGGCTCGCGAAGCCACCCAGGGTGACGATGTCGAGATCGTGCTCGACCGGACGCCGTTTTACGCCGAGGGCGGTGGTCAGCTCGCCGACGCTGGCGTCGTCCGGCTCGCCGACGGTACCGAAATCGAGATCTTCGATGTGCAGAAGCCACTGCCCGAGCTGATCGTCCACCGCGGTCGGGTGCGGACGGGGGGAGTCACCCCCGGCGCGGGCGTCCAGGCGGAGATCGATCCGGCCCGGCGAGCGGCGATCTCGCGCTCCCACAGCGCCACGCACCTGACCCACCAGGCCCTGCGGGACGCGCTCGGCCCGACTGCCGCGCAGGCCGGTTCGGAGAACTCCCCCGGCCGGTTCCGCTTCGACTTCTCCTCCACGGCTGCGGTGCCGGTTTCGGTACTCGCCGACGTGGAGGAGACGATCAACCAGGTGCTGATCGAGGATCTCGACGTCCACGCCGAGGTCATGGACATCGACCAGGCGCGCCGGACCGGCGCGATCGCCATGTTCGGCGAGAAGTACGGCGACCGGGTCCGGGTCGTCTCGATCGGTGACTACTCCCGCGAGCTCTGCGGTGGCACGCATGTGCGCCGTTCGGGGCAGCTCGGCCTGGTCAAGCTGCTGGGGGAGTCCTCGGTCGGGGCGGGAGTGCGGCGGGTGGAGGCCCTTGTCGGCCTGGACGCCTACCGCTACCTGGCCCGGGAGGCCGTGCTCGTCTCGCAGGTCACCGATGTGCTCAAGGCTCCGCGGGCCGACGTGCCCGAGCGGCTGTCCCAGGTGCTGGGCCGGCTTCGGGAGGTCGAGAAGGAACTGGAGAAGCTGCGGGCCGCGGAGGTGCTGGCCGTGGCGGGCGATCTCGCCCAGGCCGCCGAGGACGTCGGTGGGGTTGCGCTGGTCACCCATCGGGCTCCTGACGGCACCTCAGCGGACGACCTGCGCAAACTCGTCCTCGACATCCGCGGCCGGCTTCCGGTGGAGCGCCCGGTTGTCGTCGCGGTCGCGGCCGCGGTGAGCGGACGCCCGGTCATCGTGGTGGCCACGAGTGGCCCGGCGCGGGACCGAGGAGTCAGGGCCGGGGAGCTCGTCCGTGGCGCCGCGAAGATTCTCGGTGGTGGGGGCGGCGGCAAGGACGATCTTGCTCAGGGCGGTGGCGCCAACCCGGACGCGATCGCGGACGCGCTCGTCTCCGTCCGGCGAACAGTGGCGCAGCGGGCGGCTGCCTGAGGCGTCAGGCAGCCTGACACGCCCGGCTTGACGCGGCGGGCTGGCAGCCCAGGTGCGGGACCGCTCGGCTTGCAACGTCCCGGCGGCGCCTCGCGGCCAACCATCCGCTTTGCGGCTGCCGGGCGGTTTGTCCCTTCTGAGCTAAAGGTCACACCCGGAAACTCGGATCGAGCCTCCTTCGTTCTTCAGGATGGTTCACATAGTTACTGCACGTGATGGGCCCTGCTGGCGGCAGGACCCATCACCAACAGGACTCGGACTGGCGGTCGGATGCGGGCGGACAACGCCTATGGGTCGGCTTCGTTATAGGCACGGTCGTCTTTCGCGACCCCTGCGAAGCGTCTCCATCGCGACACCCTGTCCGGTGCCGATCCGACCCCGAGGAGCACGGTGTGGCAGTCCCACACGTCCCATCACCAGTACCTTCGTCGTCACAGCACAGCCACTCGCCGCCCGGCGCACCGGACGGTGCCGCTCGCGATCGGGCCCGCCGACGCCCGCTCGCGGCCTTCCGGCCCGACCTGCAGGCGTCCCTGGTGGTGTTCCTGGTTGCGATGCCCCTGTCGCTGGGTATCGCGGTCGCCTCCGGCGCGCCGATCGCCGCCGGTCTCATCGCCGCCGTGGTCGGTGGGATCGTCGCCGGCTCGTTGGGCGGTGCGCCGTTGCAGGTCAGCGGGCCCGCGGCGGGGCTGACGGTCATCATCGCGGGCCTGGTCTCCAGCTACGGATGGCGGGTCACCTGCGCGGTGACCGCTGCCGCGGGTGTGGTGCAGATCCTGTTCGCGGTGAGCCGCATCGCTCGTGCGGCGGTCGCCGTCTCACCCGCGATCGTGCACGGCATGCTCGGTGGTATCGGGCTGACCATCGTCTTCGGGCAGCTGCACGTCGTGCTCGGAGGTGAGCCGGAAAGTCACGCTCTGGACAATATCGCGACTCTGCCCGAACGGATCATCAACAACCATGACGCCGCGACGCTGGTCGGTGTCGTGACGATTACGATCATTCTGTTGTGGCCCCGGCTGGTCAGGATGCTGCCCAGGCATCTGCGAGCGATTCCCGCGCCGCTGGCCGCGGTTACCTTCGGGACCGCCGTCGCTGCCGCGCTCCACCTCGACCTGCCCCGTGTCGATCTGCCCGGGGCGATCCTCGACTCGGTGTCGCTACCGAGGTTTCCGGAAGGCGACTGGACCGGGATCGTGGTCGCTGTCTTCACCGTCGCCGTCGTCGCGAGCGTCGAATCCCTGCTGTCGGCGGTTGCCGTGGAAAAACTCCCCGGTGCGCGCAGTCCCGGGCAACGCCCGGTCAGCCTCGACCGTGAGCTGTTCGGTCAGGGATCGGCCAACATCCTGTCGGGTCTCGCCGGCGGGCTGCCGGTGACCGGTGTCATCGTCCGCAGTTCCACCAATGTCGCCGCCGGGGCGAGAACGCGAGCATCGGCAATCCTGCACGGTGTGTGGGTGCTGCTGTTCGCCGTGTTCCTCGGCGGCGTGGTCGAATGGATCCCACTGTCCGCCCTGGCCGGTTTGCTGGTGGTCGTGGGGATCCGGTTGGTCGACATTTCCCATCTCCGCCATGTGCGTCGGCACGGTGAACTGCCCGTGTACGTCGTCACGCTGGTCGGTGTCGTCGCTCTCGACCTGCTTCAGGGCGTCGCGCTCGGCCTGGTCACCGCGCTCGGCCTGATCCTGCGCCGGGTGTTGTGGTCCAACATCCACCTCGTCCGTTCCGGTGAGATCTGGCAGGTGGAGGTCGAGGGAACGTTGAGTTTCGTGTCCCTGC
Organism: Protofrankia symbiont of Coriaria ruscifolia; assembly: GCF_900634745.1. Taxonomy (NCBI): domain Bacteria; kingdom Bacillati; phylum Actinomycetota; class Actinomycetes; order Frankiales; family Frankiaceae; genus Protofrankia; species Protofrankia symbiont of Coriaria ruscifolia. Next base: position 42,621 of record NZ_CAAAFR010000169.1, on the reverse strand, counting down.
CCCGACTGTCGAGGGTCCTCGGCAGGGTCCCCTCAGGCGTGCCTGTGTCGATCGAGCTTGTGGTGGACTATCTCGACCACGCCGCATTCGACCATCTGCATGCCTGGTGCACTGAACACGAGCGGGCCGGTGGGAGCGTGACGGTCGACGAGATCGGTCACGCCTGGTTCCGGCATTCCCAGAACGGCCAGGTCCAGCGACGCCGTACCGTCATCCCACACCTGCCCCGCTGGTTCGCCCCCTGGTCGCAGTGGCAGGAGCTGACCGCCGCGCACACCGACGCCCCACGCACCGACTCACAGGTTGATCCCCAGGAGCCGGTCGGAACAGGTGCGGACGGGGCCGGCCCCGCGGACGATCACGCGCATCCCGTCGGCACGATGCTGGTCGGTGTGGCCGAGTTCCACCGCCGGGCCGCTCCGCTGCTGCGCGGCACCCTCGGGGGGCTCGCCGAGGCGCAACGTCCCAGCGCCCTGTTCCTGACGTGTGCCGATTCTCGGGTGGTTCCGAACATCATTACCAGCAGCGGCCCAGGAGACCTCTTCACCATCCGCAACATCGGCAATCTCGTCCCGCTCGGTGCGTCCGGAGAGACTGTTCGCGGCGAGCGGGGCAGCGACCTGTCCGTGGCGGCCGCGCTGGACTACGCCGTCAACGTCCTGAGAGTTCCCTCGATCGTGGTATGTGGGCACTCCGGGTGCGGCGCTATGCAGGCGCTGCTGTCCGGTCACATCGACAATGATCCGGACTCCGCGCTGGCAGGTTGGTTGACCCATGCCCGCGGGGCGTTGTCACGTATGCCGCTGCCCGGCACGGAGGCACTGCCCCCCCTGGAACAGCTGGGTCGGGCGAATGTCGTACAGCAGCTGGAACACCTGCGTGGCCATCCTGCCGTCCGGGGGGCACTGGAGCAGGGCCGGCTGGAACTCGTCGGCCTCTACTTCGACATCTCCGCCGCGTACACCTGGGTGCTCGACGAGACGACGGGTTACTTCGTCGATCCGTCGGAGGCGTTGACCGCGGTCGCGCCGCATCGCCGCCGTGCACCCCGCAGGTGGGACACGTCGACCCCGACAGCCTCGACGACAGGCCCGGCCACGGTGCATCCGCCGTCTGCGCCGCACACCAGGGGTCCCGGCAAGACGCTCGGCGACGGTCATCGTGCCCGCCGCCGCCGCGGAACCCCGGCCTGAAGGCAGCCCGACCGAGCATGGGCCGACCGAGCATGCACAGTCCGTGGTTGTCAACAGGCTGGGATTCGTCATGAGCTGTCCACCCGAATAGATTCGGGATACTGGCGTCCGCCAGGCTCGGAAGGGGGTCGGACGGCATGCGCATGGTGTTCTCCGATGCGGACGAGCTGGTCTTTCGTGATGCATGCGACCGGCTCGTCGGGCGGTTCGACGAATGGGCCGGTGAACGCGGCCTGGAGGTTGATCCGTTCGCGGTCGAGGTTGCCCTTGAGCACAAGTGGGCCGTGGGCGACGGGATACTGAGCCGTTGGACGGTCGCGGACCTGCGCGAGCTCCTGCTGGGCTGGATGCCGCTGAAGATTGCAATGATGGAGGAGCAGTGGGCCACGGTCCTGCCCACACTGCGCGTGTTCTTCGACTTCCTCACCCGGACCGGGCTCGCCGACCCCCGGTGTGATCCGGGATTGCCCGCCGCGCTGGAAGAGCTGGCCGGCGAGTTCAACGCCGCGATGGGGGACGAGAGCCGATATGGCGTGGCCAAGCACTGGGCGATGATGATGCTACGCCGGGGCGTCGACATCGGGAACGAGGAGCAGGTGGGGTGCTTCGTCACCGACGTGCAGGCGGGGGAGGTCTTCTACGACCCCGAGCAGGCTCTGCAGGCGGCCATCCTCACCGGGCAGGAACAGATGCGTCCCAGGCGCCGACGCCTGGCAGCAGTCGCGCTACCCGCCGACGAGGAACTGGCCGCCGCGGCAGCGGGCAGCGAAGTGTTGCGGCGACTGCGCGTCCTGCTGAGCTGGGTGGGGGACGGCCGCAGGCTCACCCAGACCGGCCGGATCACCCTCGCCGACGCCCGCGAGCTCGTGGAGCTGCTCGGGACCGGTGACGTGGTCGACCCGGTCGTCCACGATCGGGTGTACCGCACCAAGAGCAGCGAGGAGCTGTACGGCCTCAACGTCACGGTCGAGTGGGCAAAGGCCGCCCGGCTGGTGCGGACCGCCAAGGGCCGGCTGCTGCCGGTGAAGAAGAACGTAGCCACGCTGGACCGTCCGCTGGAACTGTGGGGCCTGGCGTTCGCGGCCTTTCCGCGGCTCGGCCTGGCCATCTGCTCGTCCGGATGGACGGAGTCCATGCTGCGGTACCAGTTCGACGAGGGCGCCTGCGCCGTCCTCACCGCCGCGTACACCCTGGGGGGCGACGTTGCGCTGGCTGACCTCCACGAGCTGGTCTGGGATCTGGCCAGCGAGAGATACGAGACCGACGAAGCCCCGCAGCAGCAGCATCGGAAAACCTGGCAGAAGCTGGTCGAGCACGACCTGCGGCGCATGTTGCAGTGGCTGGAGATACTGGGCGCACTCCGCATGATCGCCGGTGAGGCTGGTGGTACCGCCACGGGTGAGGCCGCTGGTGGCACGGCCGGCGGTGAAGCGGCGGACGAAACAACGGCCGACAGGGTGGCCGAGCTCACTGCGTTGGGGAGGTGGGGCACCCGCCGCATGCTCCAGGACGCCGGTTTCGAGGCCCCGGTGATGGCCGACATCGCGGGGGAGGAGGCAGAGGTCGTCGTGCACGTGGCAGGGGCGGCAGCCTCCGAAGAAGACGCCGACGCCCTGCTGCGCGCCTGGTCGGACGCGCGTGGGGAACAACAGGCCATCGCGGAGCTGACGGCCCTGCTGCGGCGTTCCGACGACGTCCAGCAGTGGGTTGTCACCCTCGACGCCCTGGTGGAGATGGGGGCAGCCGGAATCGAGGTGGTCATGGGGCTTCGCGATGACGACAGGTTCCGCCCGTACCCGACGTTGGTGCTGGCCCAGCACGGGGTCGTCGATCAGGCTGAGCTGGGGGACACCGATGTCGCCGTCATGCTCGCCGAACAACTCGCCACCGTCCTTCTCGCCGGGGACGAACAGGTGGTCGACGTGTTCACGAGTATGGGTGACGCCGACGTGCAGCGGGCGGCGCTGGAGGACATGGGACGCTGCGGGCATCCCAAGGCGCCGGCCGTGCTGACGGCGATCGCCCGTCACCATCAGGATCCGAAGGTTGCCCGGACGGCTCGTAAGGCCGCGTTGAGGGCAGGGTGAAAGAGAGCACGGTGAAATCGAGGTAAAGCACGGTGAAATCGAGGTAAGGCATGCGGCCTTGCGCGGGAAGGCCGCGGTCGCTGGGAGGGCCGTCTTTCGCGGGAAGGCCGCCGTCCGGGTGGGCCCTTGTACCGGTTTCGGGTGGGCCGTCGACTCTGACGAACGTCCCGGCCCGTCTCGATACTGGATGGCATGCGTATTGTGGTGTTCGGCAGCGGAGCGATAGGAACGCTGCACGCCTGGGCGCTGTCACGGGCTGGGCATGACGTCAGCATGCTGGTCCGCCCGGAACAGCTGACCCGTTGGTCCGACGGGATCGGTCTGCGGATTCTCGACGTGCGGGGCAGGCGCCGTCGGGAGGTCGCCGAGCGGTTCCGCCCTCGCGTTGTCACCGAGTTGCGCCCTACGGACGGTGTCAACCTGGTCGTGCTTGCGGTCCGGCACACCCAGGCACCGGATGTCCTGCCGGCGCTGGCGCGCAACCTCGGTTCCGCGGTTGTGTTGTTTCTGAACAACAACTGGCGCGGCCTTGACTTCATAGACGCCTACCTGGACAAGGATCAGTACGTGTTGGGCGCCCCGCGGGCCGGTGGCGGCATTATCGACAACGTCCTGGACGGTGCGCTCGAAGGCGGGATCATGCTCGGGTCGAGCGTGTCCGGGCACACGTTGTACAGCCCGGTGACCGACACCGCCGAGCAGAACCTGGGCCGTCTCGTGGCGCTGTTCGCGGAGGCCGGTTTCCGGCCGGAGATTCATCCCAACATGGAACACTGGCTGTGGGTGCATTTTGCGAGCATCAGCGCGTGGATATGCGGTGCTGCCCGCGCCTGCGGCTTCGAATCATTCACGCGTAGTAATCGAGCGGTTTATGACGCCCTGCATGCCGGTCGTGAGGCCATGCAGATCTGTGCTGTGCGCGGGGCCGACGTGCGGACAGCACAGGATGCTCGACCGTTCCTGCTGCCACCGTCGACCATTACCCCGGCGGTCCGGCTCATGCTCCGCGGCGAGCTGCCCCAGCGAATCTCGGTGAATCACGGCCGGTATGCTCCGGTGGACCTGTACGAGATCTATGACGATCTCGTCCGCACGGGTGAGCGGCTCGACGTCCCCATGCCCTCTCTGCTGTCCTACCGGGGTGACGTGGAACGGATGGTGGAACTCGCCCCGAGCCTGTGACCAGCGAATTTTTCGCCGATTTTCCGCAGTGGTTTCAGAGCCGAAAAACAGATTCTCAGCTCAGTAAATCAGATTCTCAGCTCACTACCGGGACCGGTTGGCGATGATGGCGGCGACGGGCGGGATGACCGCGGCGACGAGCATCATCGCCAGCGCCGCGGGTACCGACACGAACCGGATCACACTGCCCGCGAGCACGAACAGCGTGACACAGACGGCCATCATCGTCAGGTACCGGCGGCGGACCGCCCGGCTCGTCACGCCATCTGCCGTCCGGTCCGCCACGCCACCGGCCGGGCTGAGGGGTATGCGCCGGTCGTAGTCACGCCGCCGGTCGGTATCCCCCAGGACCTCATATGCCATGCTGACCAGGCGGAAGGCGCTTTCGGAACCGCCCGCATCCGGATGGGTGCGTCGCGCCGCCCGCCGGTAGGCGGTCACGATCTGGGCGTGGGAGGCGGTCGGTGGCACGCCCAGGACGTCGTAGAGTGATAGCGGCACCACAAGTCATCCCATACCCGGTGGGTCAGGCGTTACCCAGCCAGGTCACTCAGTCGGCCAGGTCACTCAGGCGGGCTACCCGGCCCGTTACCCGGTCACCACCCGCAGCCACCCCGCCTCGCACCCGGTCCCGGAGGTCACATGGATCTGCAGCTTGCCGGGCGGGTCGTCCTCGTTACCGGAGGTTCCGACGGGCTGGGCGCGGCCGTCGCGCGCGCCCTCACCGCCGAGCAGGCGCGGGTCGCGATCTGCGCCCGGGACGAGGCCCGGCTCAAACTCACCGCGGACGAGCTGCGCGCCGCAGGTGGGGACGTCCTCGCCGTACCGGCGGACGTCACCGACGTCGCCGCGCTGGACCGCTTCGTCAAGGCGGCACACAGTCGGTGGGGCCGGGTGGACGCGATCGTCAACAACGCCGGCAGGTCCGCAGCTGGGGAGCTGGCGTCCGTGACCGACCAGGAGTGGCAGGACGACCTGCAGCTCAAGGTGTTCGCGGCGATCCGGCTGTCGCGGCTGGTGTTCGACCATCTGCGTGCCTCGGACGCCGCGGCGGTGGTCAACGTGCTCGCGACGGCGGCGAAGGCGCCTCCGGCAGCTTCGATGCCGTCCTCGGTGTCACGGGCTGCCGGGATGGCGCTGACCAAGGCGCTCGCCGGCGAATGGGGCCCGCACGGGATCCGGGTCAACGCGCTGCTGGTCGGTCTGGTCGAAAGCGGCCAGTGGGAACGGCGGGCTACCGCCGCCGGTACGTCCACCCGGACGTTGTACGAACGGATGGCTCATGACGCGCGGATACCGTTGGGCCGCGTCGGCCGGGCGGAGGAGTTCGCCGACGTCGTGACCTTTCTGCTCTCGCCCCGCAGCTCCTATGTGACCGGAACCGCGCTCAACGTCGACGGTGGCCTGTCACCGGTGGTATGACGCCTGTCCGGTTTTCAGCCGGAGGCGATGAGCACGGCGGCGACGACTACACCAAGGGTGATCACAGTCGCGCGTAGTGCGGTGGCCGGCAGCAGCCGGGCGACCCGCGCGCCGAGGATCCCCCCGGCGCAGGAGGTCAGCAGCAGGATCGCCGCAAACCCCCAGGAGACCTGCGCGCTCACGACGAACACGGCGATGCCCACCGCGTTGACTCCGAGCGAGAGCAGCGTCTTGGAGGCGTTCGTGCGCTGGATGTCGTCCGGCATCAGGATGCCCAGGACGCCGAGCAGGAGCACGCCGAGGCCCGCACCGAAGTAGGAGCCGTAGGCCCCGGCCAGGAACACCCCGGTGCGGGTCGGCCAGGTCACGGATCCGCCGGTTACGGCGGCACGGCGGCGGGTCACCCAGGTGGCCAGCCACGGTTGGACGCCAAGCAGGAGGCAGGCCACCAGCACCAGGTAGGGAACGACCACCCGGAAGGAGCCCGCGGGGGTGGTCAGCAGGATGACTGCCCCGCTCAGCCCGCCGAGCAGCGCCGGGACGGCCAGCGCCCGCAGCCGGGCGGTCTGGCCGGTCAGCTCCCGGCGGTAGCCGAACGCGCCGCCGGCATATCCGGTGATCAGCCCGACCGAGGAGGTGATGTTCGCGGTGAGTGCGGGCATCCCGGTGGCGAGCAGCGCCGGGAAGACGATCAGGGTTCCTCCTCCGGCCACGGCGTTCACCGCTCCGGCCAGCAGGCCGGCAACCGCCACGAGCGCGGCGTCTGGCACTCCCATGGCGTCCAATATTCACCGGAGCGGCCCGGTGCGAGTAGACAGGTGGAGTGGCTGGTTCCGAGACGTTGAGGATCACAGGCCGGGTGCTGGTCGGGCCCGAGGAGGTCCGGGACGGGCTGTGGGTCGTGGACGGGAAGATCACGTTTGAGTGTCCCGCCGGTGCCCGTGCAGTCGACGCGCACACGGTGTCGGGGTGGGTGCTGCCCGGTCTGGTGGACGCGCACTGCCACGTGGGGCTGGACGCCCACGGCGCGGTCGGCCGGGACACCGCCGAGCGGCAGATCCGCATCGACCGGGACGCGGGCGCGTTGCTGATCCGGGATGCGGGCTCGCCCGCGGACACCCGGTGGGTGGATGAACGTGAGGACCTTCCCCGCCTGGTCCGAGCCGGCCGTCACCTCGCCCGGACAAAACGGTATATCCGCAACTTCGCTCTGGAGATCGAGCCTGACGAGCTGGCCGCCAACGTCACCGAGCAGGCCCGCCGGGCCGACGGCTGGGTCAAGATCGTTGGAGACTGGATCGACCGGGACACCGGGGATCTTTCCGCCTGCTGGCCGCGGGAGGCCGTCCGGGCCGCGATCGCGGCGGCCCATGCCGCCGGCGCCCGGGTCACCGCGCACTGCTTCGCCGAGGACTCTCTCACCGACCTGGTCGAGGCCGGGATCGACTGCGTCGAGCATGCGAGTGGGCTCACCGACGAGACGATCCCACTCTTCGCCGAGCGCGGCGTCGCCATCGTGCCGACATTGATCAACATCGCCACCTTCGACGGCATCGCCGCCGCGGCGCAGGAGAAGTTCCCCGCCTACAGCGCGCACATGCGGGCGTTGCACGCCCGCCGGTACGACACCGTCCGCTCCGCCTACGAGGCGGGAATCGCGATCTACGTTGGCACGGATGCCGGTGGGTCGCTGGCGCACGGTCTCGTCGCGGACGAGGTCGTCGAGTTGGTGCGGGCGGGGCTGCCTCCGGTGGCGGCCCTGTCGGCGACAACCTGGGCCGCGCGTGCGTGGCTGGGCTTTGCCGGGCTGACTGAGGGGGCGCCGGCGGATTTCGTCGTCTATTCCGAGGACCCGCGGGTGGACGTCCGGGTGCTGGCCGCGCCGTTGCTGGTTGTCATGCGCGGCCGGGTGGTTGTACGTAACGGTCCTTGACCCGCTGTCACATAATGCCGGTGTCGGGGTAGTGACAAAAAATTCGTTTCCGCGGTCGGCCCGTCGACGTGAGCAAAGCCCTGTCCCCGGGAACAACGTCGGGAAGAAGTCCGGAGCGAACCACGCCGAGCGGACGAGGCGGGAAACAAGGAGTTGTCTGATGCTCACACATGCCCGGTGGACGCACGTGGCCCTTCCTTCCAGCGACATCGACGCCTCGATCGACTTCTACACGACGATGACCCCGCTCGTGGTGGTCGCGACCCGCAAGGACGAGGCGGGCCGGAGCGCGTGGCTGTCCAACGACCAGCAGTGGCAGGATCCGTTTGTGCTGGTCCTCGCCGAGTTCACCGCCGAGCGTGGGCACCGTCAGCCGACGATGACGCCATTCGCGCATATCGGGATCGAGGTGGCGGACCGCGCTGAGGTGGACGCGGTCGCCGGCCGGGCGAGGGCCGCGGGATGCCTGCACTGGGAACCGCAGGACATGCCCGACCCGGTCGGCTACATCTGCGCGGTGACAGACCCGGACGGGAACGTGATCGAGTTCAGCCACAACCAGAGGGTGTTCCAGACCATCCGCGAGCTGTGGGGCCCGTCCGGCCGGCGCGGTACGTCGGGATGGGCGAGTCCTCCCAGGGACGATTCTCACCCGCCGATCGCGCGCAATGGCGCCAGGTGAGCCTGCAGCGTTCGATCGTCCCCAAGAGCCAAAGGCAGCACGATCATGCTTCTTTCGTGCTGCCGGAGGCCCGGCTCTCCCAGGCCACTAAGGTGAAGCGGGCGGGACGACAGATGGGGGAGCATGGGAGCGTCCCGTACGAGGGCACATCGTATGAGGGCACATCGCATGAGCGCGCATCGTATGAGGGCACATGGTGAGATCGGGGCATAGGGAAAGGCACTATGGCGGGCGGTCGGGCTGGCTGCGTGCCGCGGTGCTGGGCGCGGACGACGGCCTGGTGTCGACAGCGAGCCTGATGCTCGGGGTGGCCGCGTCGTCGGCATCCCGGGCGGCCGTGCTGACCGCGGGTCTTGCCGGGCTCGTCGCCGGGGCGACGTCGATGGCTGCCGGGGAATTCGTCTCGGTGAGCTCCCAGAAGGACGCCGAGTTGGAGGATCTTTCCGTCGAGGCTGCGGAGCTCGCGACCGATCCCGATGCCGAGCTGGACGAGCTGACTGGTATCTACATCGGGCGCGGTCTGAACCCCCGGCTCGCCCGGGAGGTGGCCGTGGAGTTCAGCCGTACCGATCCTCTTGCCGCGCATGCCCGGGATGAGCTCGGTCACTCGCCCGACAACGCCGCCCGTCCGGTGCAGGCGGCCGGGGCTTCGGCGCTGAGTTTCGCCGCGGGTGCCGTGCTTCCGCTGGTGGCGATGCTCGCCGGTTCCGGCACGGACAGGGTCGTGCTGCTGATCGCGGTTACCGAGGTGGGGCTGGGTCTGCTCGGCGCCGTCGGCGCCGCACTCGGTGGCGCGAATCGGGTGCGGGCGGCGGTTCGCGTCGTTCTCGGTGGATCGGTTGCCATGGCCGTGACGGCCGCGGTCGGCGCACTCGTCGGCACCACCGTCGGATAATCCTGCGTCGGATAATCGCGTGGGCTGCCCCGAGCCGGTGACCCGCGCACCTTTCACGATCCCGCGGCCGAACCCAGCGCCGGGTCGGGCCTTCTCCACAAAACAAGCGAATTCTTCTGCTGTCGGAGTCCCCGGATCACTCCGTGCAGCCGGTCAATCCACTGCCGTACCCCGAAGCCGAGGTTTACCTTCGGTAATCAGTTTGTGTCATGATCGGTGTGGGTAGGATGCCTGCGCGCATGCCGGGTATCGGCTGCGCCGGGCCGGTACCCGGCAGGTTTTTGGAGGGGTCGAGATGGCAAGAGCAAGAATGCTGGTAGTCCTTCTCGTCGGTGTGCTGCTCGCGACCACGGGCGCAATTCTTGTTGCCGGCCAGGCGCAGGCGACACAAGGTTTCTGCGGTATTTCATGGGGTAGTCTGCCGAAGACCGCGGAGCCGTACAGCCAGAACCCGCTGACCAACATACGAACTGGTAGAGATCGCTGCTGGGACCGTATGGTGCTGGATGTGAACGGGCCTGCCGCCGGCTATGACGTCCGCTATGTGGACAGCGTCCACGCCGACGGATCCGGCCGGCTCATACCGCTGAACGGTGGGGCGAAGCTCCAGGTCGTCCTGAAGGCTCCCGCCTACGATCAGACCTTCCAGTCCACCTATTCCGGGATCGTCGGTCAGAAGCTGCCCGGTGTGAATCTCGCCGGTTATCAGACCTTCCGGGACGCCAAGTTCGCCGGTAGTTTTGAAGGACAAACCACGATTGGGCTCGGAATTCGTGCTCGGCTGCCCTTCCGGGTCTTCAAGCTGGACAACCGGGTGGTGCTCGATGTCGCACACTTCTGGTCATAGGCAGGCCGGCGGGTTCGTAGGCAGACCGGCAGGGCATGTGTCCAGGTTGGCGTGGATGCCGAGCACACGACTCGACCACCTGCGGTGACCGTGCCGGCAGATGGTTGATCGACACCTGTCGCCGCGATGTCCGATGCTCGCCCGGCGCGGGCGGTGGTGGTGGCTACCGGAAGTAGCGCTCCTCCAGGACGGTGACGGGTTCGAGGCTGCCCCGGCTGCCGCGGGCACCTTCCCCGCTCCTTCCCGCGGAACCACTGTGCGGCCCGCCGACCGAGTAGCTGTCCGGTTGCGCGAAGTGAGATGGTCATCTAGTCTTCATTCTCGGTGGAAGAAACTCGACCGAGAACGGAGGCGGGCCAGTTCGTGGTGGCCGGGAATGAGACGGAGTGATCCCGAGGTCGAGAGGCGGGAATTCCTCCAGTTTCGTCGTGGCTGACTTTAGCTGGCCTGGTGGTCGCCGATCCGAGTTTTCCTGCATTATTGGACGGTGACTCTCCTGGTTGTGCATCGTAGCTTCCTACACGGCTGTAAAGAGATGAATTATGTCGAAGAAGGCCGGTTCCATGACCGCTCCACCCGCCGGGGTCGTCACCAGAGTCGGCGTCGACGAATTCGTAGAAAAACGCAGGTCAAGTGTCCGACGGCGCCTGTTGGAGACTGCGGCCTGGCTGACGACGCCGCTGTTGCCCGATGACTACCTCGGACTGGTCAATCCGTTATGGTCGACCCGGGAGCTGCGTGGCCGGGTCAAGGCTGTACAGGCAGAAACCAGAAACGCGACGACCCTCGTGATTCGCCCCGGCTCGGGCTGGAGGGGGCATCGGGCGGGTCAGTACGTCCGGATCGGGGTCGACATCGACGGCGTACGGCACTGGCGCAGCTACTCGCTCTCCTCGGCACCGGAACGCGCGGACGGGTACATCACGATCACGGTCAAAGCGGTGCCGGAGGGAGTTGTCTCCTCATACCTGGCACGTCGGGCCACACCGGGCATGACCGTCCGCCTGGCTCAGCCGGAGGGCGACTTCGTTCTGCCGCGGACGCTCCTCGGGTCACGGCTGCTGTTCCTCACCGCCGGCAGCGGGATCACTCCGGTGATGGGGATGCTGCGCAGCCTCGCCGCGCGCGGCGAGATGCCGGACGTGGTCCTGGTGCACTCCGCGCCCACACGTGACGAGGTCATCTTCGGCGTCGAGCTGCGGCAGATGGCAGTACGGTTCCCGAGCCTGCGACTGTTCGAGCGCCACACGCGCGTGGGCTGCACCGGTTCGCGCGGCCGGTTCACAACGGCGGAACTGCCTGTGATCTGCCCCGACTGGTACGCACGGGAAGTCTGGGCCTGCGGACCCCCTGAGATGCTCGACGACGCCGAGGAGCACTGGCGACAGGCCGGGATCGCGAACCGGCTGCACCTTGAGCATTTCCGTCCCGCGGTGGTCTCGGGTGGAGGTGCCGGTGGACGGGTCCGCTTCGCCAGGAGCAGGCGGGAGGCAGACGCTGACGGCGGCACACCGCTGCTGGCCGTCGGTGAGGACGCGGGTGTCCTCGTCCCGAGCGGCTGCCGGATGGGCATCTGTTACAGCTGCGTGGCACGGCTGGCGTCGGGTCGTGTACGGGATCTGCGCACCGGAAGGGAACACGGCGACGAGGGAGAACGTATCCAGATGTGCGTGTCGGCCGCGGCCGGCGATGTCGAGATCGACCTGTAGCGACCGAAGGCGGCGCGATCGTGGCTCTCCTCGCGCCGCCGGTCGCCCGAGGAGACCGGGGGCAGAAGTGATGACGACGATCGCGCGTCTCAGCGAGGGTGACATCGAGGAGTTCGGCCATGAGCTGGACCGGATCCGCGACGAGGTGATCGCGAGCCGGGGCGAGGACGATGCGCGCTACATCCGCCGGGTGATCGCGATTCAGCGGGGCCTGGAGGCGGGTGGCCGAACTGTACTGTTCGCCTCCCTCCTACCACCGGCTTGGGCGGCGGGCACCGCGATGCTGGTCACCGCCAAAATCCTGGAAAACATGGAAATCGGTCATAACGTACTGCACGGGCAGTGGGACTGGATGCGCGATCCCGAGATCCACTCCACCACCTGGGAGTGGGACTCGGCCAGCCCCGCCGAGCAGTGGAAGCACTCGCACAACTATGTGCATCACACCTATACCAACGTTCTCGGCAAGGACCGCGACATCGGCTTCAGCGCCATGCGGGTCGTCCCGGAGCAGCCGTGGCATCCGATCTACCTCGCCCAGCCGCTCTACAACGCGGTACTTGCGGTGTTCTTCGAGTGGGGAATCGCGATCTACGACGCCGAGCTCGAACGGGCGTTGCGCGGTGAGAAGAGCTGGGACGAGGTGTTGGGGCAGCTGCGGGGCGTCTGGCGCAAAGCGCGACGCCAGATAGTCAAGGACTATCTGGCATTTCCGTTGCTCGCCGGACCCGCCTTTGTGCCCGTACTGCTCGGCAACCTCACGGCCAACGCGGCCCGTAACATCTGGGCGCATATGATTATCTTTTGCGGCCATTTCCCCGACGGGACCGAGGTCTTCACCGAACAGCAGATCGAGGGGGAGACCCGCGGCGAGTGGTACCGGAGGCAGCTGCTGGGCTCGGCCAACATCGACGGCGGCCCGCTGCTCCACATCATGAGCGGCAACCTGAGCTTCCAGATCGAGCATCACCTGTTCCCCGACCTGCCGAGCAATCGGTACGCCGAGGTTGCGCCGCGGGTGCGTGATCTGTGTGAACGGTTCGGGCTTGCCTACACCACCGGGCCACTGATGCGCCAAAGCACACGCGTGTGGAAGCGCATCTTCCGACTGGCGCTCCCCGGGCCGACGCCACGATCCGCGGACGCGGCCTCGTCGCAGCCCGAGCCCGTGTCCGCCGCGCCTGACCGTGGCTGGAAGCCCGTACCCATGCCGCGCCGCCGCGTAGGCAGTCCCGCCGACCACGCGAGGGTTCAGGAGCACGCCAACAGGTGAGCCGGTGAACGGGGTCCGGCGGTAAGCACCGAAGCGCCATTGGATGATCTTAAAGCTCTGATCGGGCCCGGGCTGCGGGTTTGGCGCGATCTCGGGATCTCTATCTCGGGATCGCGACGCCGGGATGGAGACACGGTGCCGGCGAGCCGCTGGCGGATCAGGGATCAGGTAGCAGGTACGAAAGGCCGCTGTGGGGAAAGGAGGTGGCTATGACGGCAGGCGCTTGGGGATCCCGCAAGGTCATGGTGGATCGCTCGGAGGGGTTCGGCGAGCGACTGCTGGGTGTGCTGCTGGACCGCGCTCACGAGATGCCGCCGCAGCTGATCGCCCCGCTGGTCGCGGAGGAGGTGAGCAGGATCGGTGGCCGGGACGTCTCGATCCTCCTGCAGGACTATGAGCAGTTGACGCTGACGCCGCTGCCGGGCAGGAGACTCATGATCGGGGAGGCCGAGCCGATCGACGACTCCCCGGCCGGGCGGGCTTTTCTCCATGCGATGATCGTCGAACAGCCGCAGGCCGACGGTGTACGGATGTTCCTGCCGCTACTGGACGGGAGCGACGAAGTGGGGGTGCTGGCCCTCACCCTCGACACCGTCGATGACGATGACCGGCGGTTGCTGCGGCGACTCGCCGGCCTGGTCGCCGACATGCTGGTCACCAAGAACAACTACACCGACCAGTTCTTCCAGGCCCGGCGCCGCCGACCGATGAGCGTGGCCGCGGAGATCCAGTGGTCGCTGCTGCCCCCGCTGACCATGGTTACCCCGCAGGTCGCGGTAGCCGGCATCCTCGAGCCCGCCTACGACATCGCCGGCGACAGCTTCGACTACGCCCTCAACGACGACATCCTGCACGTGGCCATCATCGACGCGATGGGCCACAACCTGGATGCCGCCGTGCTGGCGACGGTCGCCATCGGCGCCTACCGGCACGCCAGGCGTGCCGCCGTCGGGCTCGCGGACCTGTACATGTTCATGGACGAGGCCATCGACAAACAGTTCGGGCCCGATCACTTCGTCACAGCGCAGATGGTGCGCCTGAATGTCGGAACTGGCCACCTGCAGTGGGTCAACGCCGGCCACCCGGCACCGTTACTGATCCGTGACCACCGGGTCATCCAGGCGCTGGAGAGCCCGGGAACCCTGCCCGTCGGCTTCGGTGGTGACATCCCGCAGATCAGCGAGCAGGAGCTCCGGCGCGGTGACCGGGTGCTGTTCTTCACCGACGGTCTCATCGAGGAGCATGAAAGCGGCGGGGAGCAGTTCGGCGAGGAACGCATGATCGACTTTGTTGAGCGCGCCCTGGGTAGAGACGTGCAGGAGATCACGCGGAGTCTGTCCCGTACCCTGATGCAGGAACGGGGCGGGATCACCACCGACGACGCGACCCTCTTCCTGGTCGAGTGGCGCGGGGGCAGCGCCGACCACCTCGCCAACCTGGAAATGTGATCAACACCGTGCCCGGAACACCGTGCCCGAGCCCGCAACACCGTGCCCGCAACACCGCCCGGCGAAGCCGCCGACGTCCGCTGGGGTGGCCAGGTTGGACGGCGCAGCCACGCTGATGCGCAGCTAAGGTTCAGCTATGGCGCGACGGACACAGTGGGAACGGTATGCACAGCGGGAACGGCAGGCGCTGTGTGACCTTCTGCTTGAGCTCGGCCCGGACCAGCCGACGCTGTGCACCGGTTGGACGACCCGTGATCTGGCTGCCCATCTGGTCGCCCGGGACCGCAAGCCACAGGCGTTGCCCGGACTCGCGGTGCCACGACTGCACGGCATCACCGAGCGTGTCGAACGAGCCACCAGGGATGCCCACTCCTACGAAGATCTTGTCGCGTTGGTCCGCGCGGGCGCGCCGGTGTGGCATCCGGCCCGCATCCCCGCGGTGGACGAGGCAATCAACCATGTCGAGTACTTCATCCATCACGAGGACGTCCGGCGTGCGCAGCCGGCCTGGAAGCCGCGGGATCTCGACGCTGCCACGCGGGACAAACTGTGGCGGCCGTTGAGACTGATCGGGAATCGAGGCTTCCGCAAGTCCCCGGTCGGTGTTGTGGCGGAGCGCACCGACGGGGTAGGGCGGCTGGTGCTGCGATCCGGTACCGGGCAGGTGGTCCTCGCCGGTGCGGCCCCCGAGCTGCTGCTCTACGCTTTCAACCGGCGGGAGCAGGCAGTCGTCGACGTCCGTGGTAACCAGACGGCTGTGGCCGACTTTCTGGCGGCCCCCGCGGGGCTGTGAAGCAATTCCCGCCTGGGCGCCCGAACAGGAGTTATCCGGACGGGTCGGCGGTGCCTGGGTAGAGGTCATCAGGACCAATGGCCAGTATCCGGTCGGCGGTGTTGCGTAGTTCGGGATCGAAGCCGGCGCCGCTGTAGCAGGCGATCACTGTATCCCGGGTGTCGAATCCTCTGGCGGCCAACAGATCGCTGGCTCGGCGCAGACGTTCGACCTGCCGGACGCCCATGAGCTCACCCCGAAGGCGACGAGCATACTTCATCAAAGTGTAGTCCTCACTATCAGGGTTCTCCCGCATGCGTCGCAGTTCCCGGGCTGTGTTCCGCGGGACACGGTGTGGCCGGCCTCCGTCTCCACCAGCACGCTACTGTGAGAAACAGGCTGCTTCCCGACTTAGCCGGGCAGACCACTTGCCTTCACGCCGCCGAAGCTGAATATGGCCGATCTCCTGGCCGATCGACCGAATAGACTTTACTGAGGACAGGATTTTCTTCTCCACGCTTCTTTCCCTGCGTGCATGGATCTCCGTGTTCCCGGCGGAGATCAACACCAGGCTGCTCAATTTCTGTAGACGCGCCAGATCTTCGGGGGTCGGAAGGTTCCGCGAGCCGAGCTGGAATGGAGAGAGGACGCAAAGAGGATCGGCTTCGAGTAGATGCTCCCAGACCTCCGGACAGTGGCTGCTCACGGCACCATGATGCGGAACCTTAAAAACAACACTTCGAATATTCGGTCGCCCGGGGTTGTCGAGAGCCGCATGCCAGCCGCGCATGCGATCAGAAGGAAAGTGCTCCAGGTCGGCGCCGAGAAGAACACCGCAACCGTCGCTGAGTTCGATCAGAAGTGCGATACTCGTGTCGTTGGGGTGAAGACTGGGAACGCGGTGGAGGCCAGGATCGTTTCCTAGGGGAATAAGAGAAGCGATATGCTCTACGCCCCGTGCGATGTCCTCATCCGAAGGGCTCAGGGCCCAAACCGCAACCACCGGAGAATCATCGCACATGAACAAACGGGTTGAGCTTCTGATCGGCGAAAGAGCGCGCCCTCCGCTCCTTCTCCGAGCATCGATCTCTCTGCTGATCATTCGTAGTTCGGATGTTCCGGAACTGTGCTTTGATGGTAAAGCGGGCGTGCGGTCGACTAAAGCGAGAAACTCGTTCGAGCGAAATGCGGACGAGCAGTAGAAGATGGCATTCTCTGCTCTTCTGACCACCGCGTGGAGCCCGCGGACATGATCGTCATGCCAGTGGGTAGCTACAACGGCTTGTACTGATTTTTCTATCTTGACGTCCAGTGCATCCAAATACTCGACCGCGACGCTGACCTCAGTCCTTTTGCGAACACACGAATCGATCACCATCCAGCGCCGGTTACCGAGGTGGATCACCAGGCATTCACCGTACCCCGGCCCGAATACAGACAGCTCGAACTCGTCGGGATCGGGAGGGGTCATGGAGGGCGTTTCGGAGACCAGTTCCCTCATTGGCGCCTTGATTTGCCGAGACGTCGGAAGCGGATAACAGAAGTATTCTCCACCTGGCCACTCGGGCGAGTTACCTTTCCTATCGTCCAGTAGAAAAGCGCGCCCGGTTTGCACAAGGGTAGATCATCTTTCGAGACGTCGTCCAGGTAGAACTCGACGACGGAAACTTCATCGGTCTTGAGGTCGATTATCTGTGCACGAAAATAGGAGGCATAGAGTTCGGTCACCGCCCCTTCCCATTGAGCGGTCGGAAGGAATCGCGCTCGTCCTGGGTTGAGTGAGGGTGGCGGGGCGGTTAGGACCGGGCGACGATCCTCTTCTTGTTTGTCGGGCAAGGTTGTCGGTGAGTAGTTGGTCTCGAACTCGTCTCTTGGTCGGTTCCCGTACAAGCCGGATCCGACCCTCGACCAATACAGCACAATTGGCTCCGAGGTCACTGTGCCGGTAGAGTTGGTCGCTGTACCGTTCATGATGTCAGGCGGGCTCATTGTCCACTCCTCCAACAGCTATTCGTAGAAGATGATCAAATATCCTCTCTGATGTTCGGCGATGGGGTTCCCAGTTTTCCTCAAGTATTTGACATGCCCATTCGGTATCATTCTCGTCATCTGTCACAAATTCGTCGTTTATATCGACATAGATCCCATGATCAGATCTTTTTGACGGTTCTACGACGACTCTGGTGTGGCCCGGTAGTCCGTCCTCCCTGGCTCCCTCGATGTTGATACTCCGCATTCCGGGGTTTTTAAGTATAGGTTCCCAGACGGCCTTCGGGGCTATTCGATGACCAAAATCATGCCAAAGCATCTCGTTCGGCAGTCGAAAATGACATTGACGGTTGAGGCCCATTCGTTCGATCGGTGTATATTGAATGGTCCGAAGCATTCCCAGGATCAGGTCGCGCACAATATCGACATTTGATGCAGTATGTGAACCGATTAGAAATCTATTCTCAAGTACTTCGATTCGGCACCAATCAAATGTAAATAATGAAACATTATTATTGATGATATTAATTTCTGCCGTATCTGCGTCGCCTTCGGGGACAAGTCCATGGGCGACCAGCCATGCGGGGTGGAAGATCCGAGGATTAAATGCCCCTACAAGGACGATGCTCATACTGTCGAGTTCGGCCCGGGGTAGGTCGACGCTCATGATCGACGTTTATGATCAACTATCCTCGACATACCTCTACCCTAGCGCTCCCGAGGCTGTTGGACAGGTGGTCCGGAGTGGTCCACTTCAGAGGCGTTATGGGGGAGCGAAGTGGTGATTCGCGCAGCTGCGGGGGATCCTGCCTCGAGCGAGGGCTCCGGAGGGTCGGTGGCGGGGATGTCGTCGGGGCCGGTGGTGGGGGAGTGTGAGCGGGTGGCGAGGGAGTCGGCGATGGCGGCGAACTCGGCGAGGGCGGCCTGGAGGTCCTCGACGATCTCGCGGGCGATGACCTCGGGTGGCAGCAGGCTGTCGGTGTCGTCGAGGCCGGGGTCCTTCAGCCAGGTGATGTCGAGGTTGGCCTTGTCCCGGGCGGTGAGTTCCGCATAGCTGAACGGTCGGA
This sequence comes from Protofrankia symbiont of Coriaria ruscifolia, assembly GCF_900634745.1. Taxonomy (NCBI): domain Bacteria; kingdom Bacillati; phylum Actinomycetota; class Actinomycetes; order Frankiales; family Frankiaceae; genus Protofrankia; species Protofrankia symbiont of Coriaria ruscifolia. Next base: position 24,122 of record NZ_CAAAFR010000169.1, on the reverse strand, counting down.
ACCGTTCGGTTTCCACCCGGTTCGCGCGGGGTTCGCCCGGCCGGTAGCAGGCGACGAAGTCGTCGAGATGTTCACGGCGCAGCGGATTCTGCTTGAGCGTGAAGTGCTCGCCGGTACGGAAGTCGTACACCCACAGGTTCGACGTCCAGGGTTTGCCCGGCCGGGCCTCCCGCTTGTCGAAGAACAGCACGTTGGCCTTGACCCCGCCGGCGTAGAAGATGCCGGTCGGCAGGCGCAGCAGGGTATGGACGTCGAACTGGGTCAGCAGCCGCCGCCGCACGGTTTCCCCGGCGCCGCCCTCGAACAGCACGTTGTCGGGGACGACGACCGCGGCCCGCCCGTTCATCCCGAGCGCGGTGGCGATGTGCTGGACGAAGTTGAGCTGCTTGTTCGTGGTCGTCACCCAGAAATCCTGGCGGTTGTAGGAGATGTCGTCCCGGCCGGTACGGCCGTCGTCCGCGATGACGGTTATGGACGACTTCTTGCCGAACGGCGGATTCGCCAGGATCACGCTCGGGTGCAGGCCGGACGGCCGGGCGAGCGCGTCCTGCACCTCGATCGGGGACGGCCCGTTCGGCTGGCCGATGCCGTGCAGCAGCATGTTCATGGCGGCGAGCCGGGCGGTGCCGTCGACCAGTTCCGTGCCGGTGATGGCGCTGCGGCCCAGCGCCCGGCGTTGTTCCGGGGTCAACTCGGAGCCGTGGCGGGCCTGAATGTGCTCGTACGCGGCGAGGAGGAAACCGCCGGTGCCGCAGGCCGGGTCGTGCACGGTGTCGTCCGGCCCCGGCCGCAGGCAGTCGACCATCGCGGTGATGAGCGCCCGCGGGGTGAAGTACTGGCCGGCGCCGGACTTGACGTCCTCCGCGCTTTTTGCCAGCAGCTCCTCGTAGGCGTCGCCTTTCACGTCAACGCCGGAGGCCGACCATTTCTCCTTGCCGATGAGGTCGACGATCAGCTTCTTCAGCTTCGCCGGATCCTGGATCTTGTTCTGGGCCTTGCGGAAGATGACCCCGAGGGTGCCGTGCTCGGAGGACAGGTCCTCCAGCGTCCGGCGGTATTCCTTTTCCAGGGTTTCGCCGTCGTAGTCGAGCAGAGCCTGCCAGCGGTTGGCGACATGAGCGAGAGCCGTGTCGGGGTTGAGCGGACGGTTTGCCCTCTCGTGCGCCATCTTCAGGAACAGCAGATAGGTCAGCTGCTCGACATAGTCGATCGTGGACACGCCGTCGTCCCGCAGGACGTCACAGTAGTTCCACAGCTTGGCGACCAGCCGCCGCGACTCGGCACTCACAGCAGCACATCCTCGCTGGTCGGCTTCCTGGCCTGACCTCTGCCCCGCGGAACACTCGCCCCGGCGGCTGCCCGCTCCGCCTGGATCCGCTCCAACAACACCGACGCCGGCTCGTCCCCCGGATCCTGCTCCACCAACCGCCCCGCAAAAGCCTCCGCCAGGACAGCCCGTCGAAGGTGGGAGGCACTTCCGAGAGCCCGACGTACCTGGGCCTCGCCATGTTCGAGGTCTGTGAGGTAGCCGTCGATTTCCTGGACGATGAGCGCCTGTATATCGGCGGGTGGTACAGGGACCGGCATCATTTTGATCTTCGATAGGCTGATGGATGCCAGATTTACGCTCTGCTTCCCGTTTCTTTCGCACCATCCCTGTCCGAAGCCGTTGGCATGCCACGCAAGCAGCTTCGGATCCAGAACTCCGTCTCGGATTCGAGCGCGGAAGACGTGGTTCTGATGGATGCACCCTGGAATCTGACCCTCCCAGACCCATCCGCGGCCGAGTTTGTCGCGGTCGCCGCCTTCGTTGAGCAGTACATCTCCGGGCTGTAAGGACAGTTTTGTGACAGTATTTTCGGGAACTCTGATTCTCGATATGTTTCGCAGGTCCAGTCGGCCACGCTGGACATTCGCCACTCGGAGATATGGGACCTCGGGCAGCGATCCATCGCTCTGTTTCTTACTGTCCTTGGTCACTCCACCTACCACGTCGGCTATATCGCCAAGTCGGAACCATCTCCAGGACGACGGAATCGCAGGAAGATCTCCATCGATGGCCTCGACCGGAGGTGGTGGAAATGCCATTCGGTCGGTAGCGATGTCAAGGCCGCCGCTGCTGACGCTCTCGGCCAGTCGTCGCCGAAGTGCTTCACTTCTTCGGACCGCTGACTGGATCAGCCGGTCGGCGACACCCAGCCGAGTGAGGTACTCGTCGAGGGCGGTGACGACGCGGTGCTGCTCGGCCAGTGGTGGAAGAGGGACTGGGATCCTTCGTAGCTGTTGTTGTGGTAGGTGCTTGATCGTGCTGCCTGTCGCCAGTCGGCTGAGGGTATCTCCGCTTTGCAGATGCTCGAACAGGTAATAAAGAAAGCGAGAGTCAATTTGACCATAAGGGCGGACGCGGTGTAGCGCCTTCTGAAATGCCATGTACTCCGAGGTGTCATGCCAGATCGCGCATCGGCCGATCTCGCCGCCCTCGCAGATCAGCAGATCGCCAGTTCTGAGTCGAAAGAATTCCTGATCCTCGGGAGTGATATCCATGGTCAGAACATCGTGAAGACTGATTGATCCCCATTGGACGTTGATGTTCCTGAGGTAGGGGACGAGATGTTTGCCCGAGGATTTTCCTCGATCGAGCATCTTCCCGAGCGAGGTCTCCGCAATCTCACCGAGAGTCGTTCGTACCCAGCCGGGAGGAAGGTCGGTCATGCGGTGAGGCCTTGGGTGAGGTCGTCGAGGATGACGGGGGCGCGGTCCTCGCCGAAGGCGGTGAGGAAGCCGTCGGTGCCGCCACGTTCGGTGAACGGGGGGCCGTCCAGGTCGGTCACTGCGAACGCGGCCGATGTCACGACGATGTCCCTGATCCTCTCCAGCCACCACTGCTCGTCCGCGGTGAACTCCCGCCTGCTCGCCTGCCGCTGGCGCGCGATCCAGCCCTCGAAGCGTTCATGCACCATAGCCCGGTGCGGGCGGGGCGTTTCGTCCACGCCCAGCTCGAAGCGGATCAGCCCGATCAGGTCCAACGCACCGTACTTCACCTTCGGTACCCCGGCTGCGATCTCGAGCTGAGCGTAGGCGTCCCACAGCCGTTCCGGCGTCCACTGGTGGGGTGGCCGGGCGATCCGTCCGGCGAGTTCCTTGAGCGCCGCGTACACCGGCTGCTGACCGGTGCCACGCTCGTAGCCGAGCTGGATCGTGGTGATCTCCTCCTGATGTTCCCGGAGGTAGGCCCGCCAGGATTTCACGGTGCGCTGCGCCAGCTCCCTGCGGTCGACGCCGGCCGCCTCCAACAACCTGTCGGGATTGACCTCGTCGTAGGTGATGTCGTGGGCGCGGCGGATCTCCAGCAGACGGGCACGCAGCCCGGGATTTGCCGCCAGGGGACGGACGGCATCCTCCACCAGCGCCCGTTCCGCGGCCGGACCAGCCTGGCACACGGCGTCCAGCGCATCCACATCGGCGCAGCGGGCAAGGCTCGACACGATGGACGCGAGCGGCGCTCCGGCGAGATGTTCCAGCTCGGCCCGCTCGTCCGCGGTGATCTGCTGGCCGAGGCGGGCCAGCCGGGAGGCGAGCGTCGACGCCTCCTCGGCATTGATCGTCAACGTCCCGGTCTTGCGGAGCAGCTGCTCCAGACTGATCTGCTGCTCGGTGTGCTGCCCGAGCGGAGCCGCGTCCACCCGGTCGCTGTCGAGCACGCCGACCGCGTCCACCAGCACGAACCGGTCCTTGGCGGACGAGTCCGGGGTCACCGCCTGAAAGTCGTCGGCGTCGATCGTCCGGGAACCCCGGCCTTTCATCTGCTCGAACAGCACCGCGCTCTTCGGGTTGCGCAGGAACAGCAGGCACTCCAGCGGCCGGACGTCCGTACCGGTCGCGATCATGTCGACGGTGACGACTATCCGCAGCTCGGCGCTGTTGCGAAAAGATTTCAGCAGGCTGTCGGTGTCCCGCACCGAGTAGGTGATTTTGGCGGCGAACTCGTTGCCCTGGCCGAAGACCTCCCGGACCTTCATCACGATGTCCTCGGCGTGGTTGTCGTCCTTCGCGAAAATCAGTGTCTTGGGGACGTGCGTCCGGCCCGGGAAAATCTCCGTGAACAGTCGTTCCCTGAATGTCCGCAGCACCATTTCGATCTGGTTCGGGCTGACGACCGATCTGCCGAGCTGCTCCGGCGTCCAGGAGAAGTCGTCGTCGAGTTCCTCGTAGCGTTGACGGCGGGTGCGCCGGTCCCGTTTCGGGACGGTGATCCCGGCATCTATGGTCGCGCCCTGCGTCGTCAGCTCGGTGCGGATGCGGTAGACGTCGAAGTCGACGTTCACCCCGTCGGCGACCGCCTGCGGATAGGTGTACTCGCTGACCAGGTTCTGGTGGAAGAAACCGAACGTCTGCTTCACCGGGGTCGCGGTCAGACCCAGCAGGTAGGCGTCGAAATACTCCAGCACCGCCCGCCAGCGGCCGTAGATCGACCGGTGGCATTCGTCCACGACGATCAGGTCGAACGTCTCCGGCGGGATGTCCGGGCTGTAGGCGATCTCGATCGGCTCGCCGTCGCCGTCGGCGTTCTCGGACGTGTCCGCGTCGAACGCCTGGTCGTCGACGGCTGGGTCGGGCAGGGTCTGGCCGCGCAGCATCGCGTACAGCCGCTGGACCGTGGAGATCACCACATGTGTCGACCCGAGCAGCCCGGCCCCGGTCAGCGGCTCCACGTTGTACAGCTCGGTGAACTTGCGGCCGTCGTCGGCGGTGACGTAGGTGGAGAACTCCTCCCGAGCCTGCCGGCCGAGATTGTTACGGTCCACCAGGAACAGGATGCGATGCGCTTTCGCGTGCGCGAGCAGACGGTACGCCGAGGTGACCGCCGCATACGTCTTTCCCGCCCCGGTGGCCATCTGGATCAGAGCACGCGGCCGGTCCTGCGCCAACGACTTCTCCAGCCCGCGAACGGCGTCGAGCTGTGCCGGCCGGAGATTCCCCGCCGCCAGCGGCGGCAGGTGCTGTAAACGGTGGCGAAGGGTCGGATGGACGGCGTTGTCGTCGGCTTCCCGCATCCACCGGGCCAGCGTCTCCGGCCGGTGAAAGGAGAACACCGACCGGGCGCGGCCCCCGCGAGGGTCGAGGGTGTTCGTGAAATGTGTTTCGGCCGCGGTCGTCTCGTACCGGAACGGCAGCGGCCACGTCCACGCCTGGTCCTGCTGCTCCCTGGTCAGCGACCGGGCGTACCGGCCGGACTGCCACTCCACCGGCGTGAGGACGGTGCCCTCCCGCTTCGCCTCGACCACGCCGACGATCTTGCGGTCGACGTACAGCAGGTAGTCGGCGGGGCCACTGGCGGTCCGGGCCTCGCGGACGGCGACACCTGCCCGGTCGAACAGGTTGATCCGGGAAGGGTTCTGCACCGACCAGCCGGCCGCCGCCAGCATCCGGTCGACCTCGTGCCGCACCTCCAGCTCGGTACGAGGCTCCTGGGCGGCGGCGTGGGCCCGGGCGACGAACGACTCCCGCTCGGCCGCGGACACCTTCCTGGCCGGCCGCCTGCCCTCGGTCGGGCGCCCGGCCGGCTGCCTGCTGCCCGCTTGGCCGGTCGGCTGCCCGGCCTGCGCACCCTGTTCCACAACCTGTTCCACAACCTGTTCCGCCAGGACGCTGCGCAGACTTTCCGCATCAGCCAGCGCGCGGGTGAGCGCATCCTCAGCCTCGCGCCGGGCCTGGCGTTCGGCGTCCAGTCGGCTGCCGCCGTCCAGGCGCAGCTTCGCCTCGGCGAGCTTGTTGCGGTACTCGGCCAGCTCGTCGCGCAGCGCCGCCAGCTCGGCGTTGTCAGCCGCGGACGCGGCAGCCGGCTGCAGGCTGCCGTCGGGTTCCGGCGGTGGGACGAAGGCGATGACCGTACGGTCATCGGTCAACAGCCGGTGGAACCACACGCCCAGCTCGAAGCAGGCGCGGACAGCACGCACCGCCGTCCGGACGGAGCCGTAGTGGCCGTGAACAGCCCGATTACCCTCAGTGCGGACGGTATCGAAAGCTGTGCGGATGCGCCTGTCGAGTACCCCGGCGCGGGCGAGCGCGGCGAGGCGGTCGACCTGCCTGTCCCCGCGGACGGGCAGGCCGGCCCGCTCGATCAGGACAGCCGCCAGCGTCTCCCCGAACTGGCGGGTCTTGACCAGTGCCGCGTTCGGGTCGGAGTGGGCGTAGGACTCCGCGCCCGCGCCGTAGAAGACCAGGAGGGGTTCGTGGGGGAGCAGCAGGCCGAAGTTCCCCGACCGGCGTGCCAGCTCTTCGATCCGCGCGTCCATCAGCCTGTCAGCCCCGCCCCCACTGGTGACTGTGTAGTCCCAGAATGTAGCCCTACGTCGGAGTCTGACGGACGAAGCCCTCCCGAACGGGTGGAGTGAACGGGTGGAGTGCGTTCAGCGCACCTCGACCAGTTTCAGGACGGTCTCCTCCGGGACGGGGGTCCAGTCCCAGACGTCCACGCCCACGTTGATCTGCCGGTCGTGGACCTGCCAGGCGTCGTGCACGTGCCCGCACAGCAACGGTCGGCCGTCGTCCTCGGGGCGGCGGTCGGCGTAGCGGTCCTGGGCCGTGTGGTCACCGTGGTAGGGAAAGTGTGCCAGCGTGACGAGATGGTCGCCGATGCGGTGGTCCCGCACGACTCCGGAGGAGTGGACGTGGGCAAAACCCGCATCGACGTAACGCTGGACCTGGCCGGCGTGCCGGCGGTGCCCGGACCAGCATGAGTCGTGATTTCCCGCGACGAGAATCTTGCGGCCGTTCAACTCGGCGACCGGGGCGAGTTTCGCCGGTGTCAGGGAGACGTCCCCGAGCACCCACACCGTGTCCTCGGGTGCCACGACGGCATTCCACCGTTGCACGAGGCCGGCGTTCATCGCCTCGACGTCAGGCCAGGGGCGGGAGGCGTAGGTCAGAATGTTCGCGTGGCCGAAGTGGAGATCAGCCGTGTACCACGTTGTCACAGCTTTCCTCTTCCATGCTGTTTGTATTATCGGAGTCAATTCCCTTGTTCCGGGACCGGCGGTTTCCCCGGGTCGTCCGTCCGCCGGCCGTACGCTGTGGGCAACCGGCGTTTTCGCCGGGCATCGGTCGATCATAGCGAACGCCAGTCGGCGTGACCATGGGTTGTCCGGCGACGCGTGACGGGCCGCTGACGGTCGTCCTAAGATTTCAGGACGCGGCCGACGCTTCGTCAGCGGCGATTATTTTGCGCAGCGCAATTGGCGGTGGACCGCACAGCTCGGTCAGTCGCGTGATCCGGGACGACGCGCGGATCCCGTATGGTGATTGTGTCCGCCGGGAACAGGTGGAGTATCCGGTGTGGCTCCACGCGAATCCAACCGGCCGTCTCCAGCTGATCCCGCACGGCTCGCACGGCCGGGCGGCTGTTCTTACGGACCCAGTATTTCCACGAACGTGGCCGTGACGATCCGGCGATCTGCTTCAGGACGTCTTCGAGCAGCGGATCCATAGCCCGGGTGCGACCCGTCGCCGGAACCGATTGAATCATCCGAGCTGCTGTCGGAGTGGTCGTCCGGGTCGTAGGAGGGTTCTTCACCTGCACCTTGCCCTTCACGTCGGCGAGGTGACCGGCAAGGAACAGGTCGGTGAGTGCCGCGGCGCGCAGCAGGTAGCAGAGGTAGGCGCGACCGGTCGGCCGCTGCCTGTCGAGATCATAGGAAACCAGGTAGAGCCGTGCCGGCAGGGATTCGGGGAGTTCCACTGGTCCGTCCTTCGTCTGGTCCGTCCTTCGCCGGTCGCGCCGTGAACACCCCGGATTTCGGTGTGGATTGTCGGCGTCCGGTGCCGGTTTCAGGAATCGATTCCGTGATCGGGGGATTCGGGCTGGTCGGAGCCGGGTCCGCCGGCGAAATCCGGTCTGGAATCCGGTCCGGGACTGAGTTCGGAACCGGACTTGGGCCTGTTGCCGGGAGCTTGGTCGGGCTTCGAGGGTCGCCCGCGGCGCGGTATGCGCCCGACGTTTCCGGGCAGCCGTCCGGCGTCCGACAGCGCCCGGCGCAGCAGGAACTCGATCTGGGCGTTGGTGCTGCGTAGCTCGGCGGTGGCCCATCGGGCGAGCGCGTCGTGTACGGCAGGGTCCAGCCGCAGCAGGATCTTCTTCCGTTCCGTCACGTGCTCCCGCCACCAGTCATTCGAACATCAGCTCTTAGTGATCTGAGGGCCTAGGCCTCCGGCGGCGCGAAAGAAACATCATCGCGTCGCCGGAGGCCCCTACGCCTGTGGCCCCTAGTGATAGAGCGAGCCTGCGTTCACCACCGGCTGGGTGGATTGTTCGCTGCACAGCACGACCAGCAGGTTGCTGACCATGGTCGCCTTGCGTTCCTCGTCCAGCTCCACGACGTCCTGCGCCTCGAGGCGGGCGAGAGCGAGCTCGACCATGCCGACCGCCCCTTCGACGATTCGCTGACGGGCGGCCACCATGGCACCGGCCTGCTGGCGGCGCAGCATGGCCTGGGCGATCTCGGGGGCGTAGGCCAGGCGAGTGATGCGCGACTCGACGATTCGCACCCCGGCGGATGCCACCCTCACGGCGATCTCACCGGAGAGCCTTCCCGTGATCTCGTCGGCGTTGTCTCGCAGCGAGAGAGTGGCGTCACCGTGGTTGTCGTACGGATAGCTGGTGGCGATGTGCCGCACCGCGGTTTCGGTCTGGATGCCGACGAACTCGATGAAATCCTCGACCTCGTAAACGGCTCGTGCGGTGTCCTGCACCTGCCAGACCACCACGGCCGCGATCTCGATCGGGTTGCCATCCGCGTCATTGACCTTGATCGGCTGGGTCTCGTGGTTACGGATCCTGGTCGAGACCTTGAGCCGTCTGGACAGCGGGTTCACCCAGCGCAGACCGGTCGTGCGGATCGTCCCGGTGTAACGGCCGAACAGTGACACCACGCGCGCCTTACCGGGTGAGACCGGGGTCAGGCCGCCCAGCGCCACCAGGCCGCCGAGGATGAGCAGGCTGCCGATCACGATCAGGATCGCGCCCGGGGCGGGATTGGCGTCGGAGCCGGCCAGCAGGCCCCCGCCCGCGATGACGCCGGGCCCGAGAAGTAACACCGCCGCGAGGCTCAGACCGAGCGCGGCCCAGCCGGACGCCCCGTTCCTGGTCAGCTCCCGGATCTGCGGCGCGGGCGTCTCCGCGCCCGCTTCGGAACCATAAGTGACCATGACCGATCCCCCTCGTATACGTCCACCGCTGGAGTGAAGACTATCATAGTGATATCACTTTTTTGCGGCTGCGAAAGACGCAGAACGGGAGACGGCGGGAAGTGACACCCGGCAGCGTCGAAGGAGGAGTTCGTGCGGTACGGAGTCCCAGAGATCGACATTGCGCCACGATCTATCCGGGTCTGCGGGGTGCCGCATGCGCGGCAGCACCTGTCAGTGCGTGCGGCACCCCGCAGTCGTGCAGGCGGTGGATCTCAGCGGTTGGTCAGCGGCCCGTGCTGCTGCTGCGGCGCAACGTGGGATCGGTCAGGGACGGCGGCTGGTAGCCGGCGTCCTCGGGATTGATCGTTGTTCCCGGCGGCACGATCTCGTCGATACGGTCCAGCACGTCCGGTGAGAGCGTCACCTTGACGGCCTCGAGCTGTGACTCGAGCTGCTCGAGGGTCCGCGGGCCGATGATCGCCGAGGTGATGGCGGGGTGCTCGAGGACGAAGGCGAGGGCCAGGTGGACGAGGGGCAGCCCCGCCTCCTGGGCGAGCAGGGTCAGCTGCTCGACCGCCTCGAGCTTGGCGATGTTCACGGGTCGGGCCAGGTCGAACCGGCCTGGAACGCGGGCGCTGCGGCTCGACACCGGCAGTTCGGCGCCCTTGCGGTAGCGCCCGGACAGCCACCCGCCGGCCAGCGGGCTCCACGGGATCACCGCCAGGTTGTAACGCTGCGCGACGGGCAGGACCTCCCGCTCGATACCCCGTGCCAGGATCGAGTATGGCGGCTGCTCGGACACGACGCGTTCGCGCCCGCGGCGCTCGGCGATCCACTGCCCTTCGACGATGTCCGACGGCTCGAAGGTCGACGTCCCGATGTAGCGGATCTTGCCCTGGTGGACGAGGTCGCTGAGAGCGCCGAGGGTCTCGTCGAAGTCGGTGCCCGGTTCGGGGCGATGGACCTGGTAAAGGTCGATCCAGTCGGTCTGCAGCCGGCGCAGGCTGTTTTCGACCTCGCGGGCGATCCACCGCCGGGAGTTGCCGCGGTGGTTGGGGTTGTCGCTCATGGCCGCGTGGAACTTCGTCGCGAGCACCACCTCGTCACGGAGACCACCGGCGAGGGCCTTGCCGACGATCTCCTCGGACTCACCCTGCGAGTAGATGTCCGCGGTATCGACGACATTGATGCCCGCGTCCAGCGCATGGTGAATGATCGCGATGCTCTCGTCATGGTCGGGATTTCCCCAGGCGCCGAACATCATGGCCCCGAGCGTCAGTGGACTGACCTGGACTCCGGTCCGTCCGAAAGCGCGAAGTGTCACTTGCTCCACTCTCCTGTGAGATCGAGTGAGATCGGGACGGCTGAGATCGAGACGGTGCGGCACCGGCCCTCGCGGCACCGGCTCCGGTGTCCTGCGGACGCGGCAGACCCCACCCCATCTGCAGCCAACCGGTCGAGTAGGTCGGTAATTCCTGGCCTGCCCGACCGCGATCAGAGGGTCAGCTGGTCCATCGCACGGAAGATCCGCTCCACCGACACCGGGTACGCCGTGCGCAGGGTCTGGGCGAACAGGCCGACGCGCAGTTCCTCGATCATCCAGCGGATCCGCTCGAGTTCCTCGCCGTGCGGGCTGCCCGGCGGCGTCCGGTCGAGCATCCGCTGGTATTCCAGCGTCACCTGCTCGACCTGGCGCATGCGTTCCCGGTCGCGGTCCGGATCGAGCGGGAGTTTCTCCAGCCGACGCTCGATCGCGCTGAGATAGCGGGCGACGTCGGGTAGCCGCTGCCAGCCGCTGGCGCTGACGAAGCCCTGATACACCAGCCCCGACAGCTGGGAGCGGATGTCGCTCAACGCCGGTACCAGCGCGAGGCCGGCGGTTGTCTTCAGTCGTCGTTCCGCTGTCCGTGATTGGGATTGCGGTTGCCGTTCGGCCAGCTGTCCGGAGACCGTGTGCGCCGTGGCGAGGATGCGCTCCACCTTTGTCACCACGTCGAGCGCGGTCTCGTCCAGGTCGGCGTGGACGATTCCACGCAGCTTGGCGAACCCGTCGGGATCCCACACAGGCCCGCCGCACTGCGAAATCAGCTTGTCGGCGGCGCAGGCGACGCAGTCGTCGAGCAGATCCGCGACGTCGCGGTACGGGTGATGGCTGAGCGTCAGCTTGGCCTTGTTGTTCAGGCGCGCGTTGATCTGTTTGATCGGGGACGGCGCGTTCAGCAGCAGCAGGCGCCGGGTACCAAGCCACATGGCGTGCCGTGCTTCGGCCTCGGTGGTGAACACGCGGATCGCCACGCTGCGCGTCTGGTCCACCAGCGCGGGATACGCCCGTACCGGCCGGCCCGGTCGCTGCTGTTCCACGATCTGCGCGAGCGGCCCGAAGTCCCAGGTCAGCAGGCCCTCGCGCTCGACACCGTCGGCCACGACGCAGACCGCCTCGCGCATCGTCGGCGCCAGCTGGCGGGTGAGCGCGGCCAGGTCCTTGCCTTCGGCGAGGGTGTCCTGCTCCTCGTCCACCACCCGAAATGTGATCTTCAGATGGTCGGGTACCCGGTCGAGCTGCCAGGACTCCCGCGGCACCGCCACGCCGGTGAGATGGTCGAGTTCGCGTTCCAGCACGGCGAGCAGCGGCCCATCCGCCGGGGTCACCGTCTCCAGTACCCGCGCGGCGTAGTCGGGCGCGGGCACGAAGCTGCGCCGCACCTGCTTGGGCAGCGAGCGGATCAGCGCGGTCACCAGTTCCGCCCGCAGGCCCGGCACCTGCCAGTCGAAGCCCTCACCGGTCACCTGGTTGAGCAGGGGCAGCGGGATGCGCACGGTCACACCGTCGGCGTCCGTGCCGGGCTCGAACTGGTAGGACAGCGCCAGCGCAAGCTCTCCGTGCTGCCAGACGTCGGGGTAGTCGCGCTCGTCGACACCGTCCGCGCCGGCTTTGACGAGCATGGACGCGGAGAACGCGAGCAGGTCCGGCCGGGACCGGCGGGCCTTCTTCCACCAGCTGTCGAAATGACGGCCGGAGACGACGTCGGCCGGGATCCGCTGGTCGTAGAAATCGAACAGGGTTTCGTCGTCGACGAGGATGTCGCGCCGACGCGCCCGGTGTTCGAGTTCCTCGACGTCGTCGAGCAGCCTGCGGTTGTCGTGGAAGAACGCGTGGTGCGTCTGCCAGTCGCCCTCCACCAGGGCGTGGCGGATGAACAGATCCCGGCACAGGGCGGGGTCGACCGCGGAATAGTTGACCCGGCGGGAGGCCACCAGCGGCAGCCCGTACAGCGTCACCTTCTCGAAGGCGACCACGGCGGCCCGGTTCTTCTCCCAGTGCGGTTCACTGTAGGTGCGCTTCACCAGGTGCGGCGCGAGCACCTCGGCCCATTCCGGTTCGATACGCGCGACGGTCCGTGCCCACAATCGGGACGTTTCGACGAGCTCGGCGGCCACCAGCCAGCGCGGCGGCTTCCTGAACAGCGCCGACCCCGGGAAGACCGCGAACCGGGTGTTTCGCGCCCCCTGGTACTCCTGCTTGTCGGCATCCTTGAGGCCGATGTGGGACAGCAGGCCTGCGAGCAGCGACACGTGAATGTTCCGCGGGTCACCCGGTGTGCTGTTGACGGATATCCCGAGACTTTTCACGACCTGGTGCAACTGGCTGTAGACGTCCTGCCACTCCCGTACCCGCAGGTAGTTCAGGAAGTCGGCCCGGCACAGCTTGCGGAACTGGTTGCCCGACAACTGCTTCTGCTGTTCCCGCAGATATTCCCACAGGTTGAGATAGGTGAGGAAGTCGGACTGCTTGTCGGTGAAGCGCCCGTGTTTCTCCGCGGCGGCCTGCTGGGCGTCGACGGGACGTTCCCGCGGATCCTGGATGGACAGCGCGGCCGTGATGACCATGACCTCGCGGACGCACCCGTTGCCGTCGGCCGCCAGCACCATGCGAGCCAGCCGGGGGTCGAGGGGCAGCTGCGCCAGTTTGCGTCCCAGCGGTGTCAGCCACGTACGCCCATCGGTGCGCGCGGGTCCGGCGACCCGACCGGTTCCGCCAGCCCCGCCGCCAGCGCCGTTCTCACCGTTCTCGTCGGCATCATCCTTCCCGGCTGCCCTACCGTTCCTGTCAGCCTTACCGTTCCCGGCCGCCTTACCGGTTTTGCCGGTCTTTCCCGGCGGTCCCGTCTCGAAGGCGCCGAGCTCCTGCAGCAGGAGCACACCGTCGGAGACACTGCGCGAGTCGGGGGGGTCGATGAAGGGAAAGTCCCCTATGTCGCCCAGACCCAGCGCGGTCATCTGCAGGATGACCGAGGCGAGGTTGGTACGCAGGATCTCCGGATCGGTGAATTCCGGGCGCGCGGTGAAGTCGTCCTCGGAGTACAGCCGGATGCAGATGCCGTCGGCGACCCGCCCGCAACGTCCCTTACGCTGGTTCGCGGACGCCTGCGAGACAGCCTCGATCGGCAGCCGCTGGACCTTTGTCCGGTTGCTGTAACGGGAAATGCGCGCCAGACCCGGGTCGACCACATACCTGATGCCCGGAACCGTCAACGACGTCTCTGCGACGTTGGTGGCGAGCACGATTCGGCGTCCGGTGTGGGGCTGGAACACCCGGTGCTGTTCGGCGGCTGACAGCCGCGCGTACAACGGCACGATCTCGGTGCCCGGCAGTTGCTTCTTCGCCAGGAGGTCGGCGGTGTCCCGGATCTCCCGCTCACCGCTGAGGAAAACCAGGATGTCGCCGGGCCCCGCCGCACACAGCTCGTCCACCGCGGATGTGATCGCTTCCGGCAGGTCGCGTTCGATCACCGTGCCCGGAGTGCTGTCGGTGCCGGTCCCGGTGCCTGTCTCAAGACCGGTGTCGATGCCGGCTTCGAGATTGGTGCCGGCTTCCACGACCAGCGGCCGATAGCGGACCTCCACCGGAAAGGTGCGGCCAGTGACCTCGATCACCGGCGTGTCCCCGAAATGGCGGGAGAAGCGCTGTGGGTCGATCGTCGCCGAGGTGATGATCACCTTCAGGTCGGGCCGGCGTGGCAGGAGCTGTCGCAGGTAGCCGAGGATGAAGTCGATGTTGAGGCTGCGTTCGTGGGCTTCGTCGATGATCAGCGTGTCGTACTGGCACAGCAGCCGATCGGTCTGGATCTCGGCCAGCAGGATGCCGTCCGTCATCAGCTTGATCAGGCTGTTGCCGCCGACCTCGTCGGTGAACCGCACCTTGTAGCCGACGGCGGCGCCCGGCCGGCCGTCCGGACCGTCGAGTTCCTGGGCGATGCGTTCGGCCACCGCGCGTGCGGCCAGGCGTCGCGGTTGGGTGTGACCGATCAGCCCGCGCACACCCCGGCCGAGCTCCAGGCAGATCTTCGGCAGTTGCGTCGTCTTTCCGGAACCGGTCTCGCCGGCGAGGATCACGACCTGGTGGTCACGGATCGCGGTGAGGATCTCGTCCTTCTTCTGACTGACCGGCAGGTCCGGGGGATAGGTGATCTGCGGCATGGTCGCGAGCCGCCGCTGTACGCGCAGCGCGGCCGCTTCGACATCGGCGGCGATCTCGGCGACCACCGCCGCACGAGCCTGGGGATTGGGTATCCTGCGCGCGCCGTCGACACGGCGTTGCAGGCGGTGCTGGTCACGAACCATCAGATAGGGCAGGCGTTCGGCCAGGTCAGCGAGCGGAGGCATCAGAAGGCAGCGTCCAACAGAGTACGGAGAGCGGGCAAGGGGGCACGGGTACCAGCCGGAAGGTCAAGCGTCCGCCGGCCGCCGGGCATTCCCGGTGTCATGACCTACTATCACGCAGATCGGTTCCGGTGGCGCTGCTTGGTCACGCAGGGCCGAAGGCGGCGCGATCGTCGTCGACGCGCTGCCGGAGGCCCCATCCCCGGATCACCCGGAGGGGCCAAATAAGACGGTCCGGCGTGGGTAGGACGTCGGGCGATGGATATACGCGGGACAACGGACGTCACGGCTCGCATCGACTCGTTCGGGCTGCCGCCGGTGGCCAGCGCGGTCCTCGATCGGCGGGGCACGGTGGTCAGGTGGAGCCGGGTCGCCGAGCTGATGATCGGCTATGCCGCCGGGGACGTGCTCGGCCGTCCGGCCACGTCCCTGCTCCACCGGTCGGCGGATGCTGCGGCGGTACGTGCCGAGGTCGAGCGATGCCGTGCCGACGGCAGTTGGGGCGGGCGGCTGCCAACCGTCCACGCGGACGGTCACCGCGTGGACCTGCACGCGCGAATCTGCCCCATGCTCGACCCGGACAACGGTTCGAGCTGGCTCGTGCTCGCTTCCGACGATGCGCAGATGCCCTGGTGGATGGCGGATCAGTCGATGCTGGCAGGCATGCTCGCCCAGTCGCCGATCGGCATGGCCCTGCTGGACGAAGATCTGCGGTACATGTGGCTGAACAACGCGCTGGCGCGTTCCGGCGGCGTGCCCCGGGACAAGCGCCTCGGCCGGCGGCTGAGCGATCTGCTGCCGGGCTTGCCCGCCGAGCGGATCGAAGAACGGATGCGCGAGGTACTCAAGACCGGGGTACCGGTGATGAATTTCGAGTACCGCGGCCGGACCGCTGCTGATCCCTATCGGGAGCATGCCTACTCCACGTCTTTTTTCCGGCTGGACGACTCGGCCGGGCAGGTCCTGGGGGTGTGCTACATCGTCGTCGACGTCACCGACCGCTGGCGTGCGCAGCAGCGGCTGGCTCTGCTCAACGACGCCAGCGCACGCATCGGCGGCAGCCTCGACGTCATGCGTATCGCTCAGGACCTGGCGGATGTGGCGGTGCCGCGCCTCGCCGACTTCGTCGTCGTCGATCTGCTGGAGTCGATTCTGTGGGGTGAGGAACCGGCGCAACCCGTCACCGACACGTCC
The DNA here is from genome assembly GCF_900634745.1 of Protofrankia symbiont of Coriaria ruscifolia. NCBI lineage: Bacteria > Bacillati > Actinomycetota > Actinomycetes > Frankiales > Frankiaceae > Protofrankia > Protofrankia symbiont of Coriaria ruscifolia. Next base: position 8,081 of record NZ_CAAAFR010000169.1, on the reverse strand, counting down.
CGTATTCGACGGGCGGGGCAGCAGTCGGTGACACCGGGATGCCCGGAGTCGATCGCGGAAACCGGGGACGTCGTCCAGCCGTCGTTTCTCGCCGCTCGCTGTCTGATCGACGGCAAGTCCATTCTGGAACCGGTGCTGGATTTCGCGACGAACCCGTGGATCACGCAGGACAAGCTCCGTCTCGCGAAGATCCGTGAGTTCGGGCTCCGCTCGCTGATGGTGGTTCCGATCCGTACCCGCGGCGTCATCATGGGGGTGGCCACGTTCGTCCGGCAGATGCGTCCGGATCCGTTCGAGGAGGACGACCTGCTGATCGCGGAGGAATTCGTCTCCCGGGCCGCAGTGTGGGTCGACAACGCCCGCCGCTACACCCGGGAACATGCCGCGGCCCTGGCCTTGCAGCGCAGCCTCCTGCCGCACAGTCTGCCCGGACAGACCGCCGTGGAGGTGGCGTCACACTACCGGCCCGCGGACGAGAGCGCGGGCGTGGGCGGGGACTGGTTCGACGTGATCCCGCTGTCGGGTGCCCGCGTGGGCCTGGTCGTCGGGGACGTCGTGGGCCACGGGCTGCACGCGGCGGCGACCATGGGGCGGCTGCGTACCGCCGTGCACACCCTGGCGGGTCTCGATCTTCCTCCCGACGAGTTGCTGGCGCACCTGGATGATCTGGTCATCCGGCTCGCCGACGAGGAGGAGGAGAGCGCCGCGGGCAACGTCGGTGCCGCCGTGCTGGGAGCCACCTGCATCTTCGCGGTGTACGACCCGGTCAGCCGGCGCTGCACACTGGCCCGGGCCGGCCATCCCCCGCCCGCGGTCGTCAGTCCCGGTGGGACGGTGGACTTCCTCGACCTGCCCGGGGGCCCGCCGCTGGGCCTGGGCGGCCTGCCGTTCGAGTCCGTCGAGCTGGAACTGGTGGAGGGCAGCCTGCTGGCCTTGTACACCGACGGCCTGGTCGAGGGCCGTGACAGCGACGTCGACGCCGGCCTCAGCCGGCTGCGTGTGGCGCTGGGCCGCGCGGACCGGCCGTTGGAGGAGATCCGGGACAGGGTGATCCAGGCTCTGCTGCCCGACCGTCCCGAGGACGACGTCGCCTTCCTGCTCGCGCGTACCCATGCCCTGCGGGCGGAGCGGGTCGCCTCCTGGGACCTGCCCGTCGATCCGGCCGTGGTGGCGCTTGCCCGCGCCTACGCGGCACGGCAGCTGGTCACATGGGGCTGTGACGAGGAGGTGCTGACCACTGAACTCATCGTCAGCGAGCTGGTCACGAACGCGATCCGATACGCCACCGAACCGATCCGGCTGCGCCTCATCCGTGACCGCACGCTGATCTGCGAGGTGTCCGACGGCAGCAGCACGTCTCCGCGCCTGCGGCACTCCCGTACCACCGACGAAGGGGGCCGGGGCCTGTTCCTCGTGGCGCAGTTCACCCAACGGTGGGGTGCCAGGTACACGCCCAGAGGCAAGACCATATGGGCTGAGCAGCCCCTGCGTTCGTTCGGCATGGCCCTTCCGAGCCGGGACGACGGCTGGGACGCTCCCGTCTAGCGGATGGGTTGTGGTCTGTAGCGCCCGGTCCCGGGCTCTGTCGCGCGGCCCACCTGACGGGTTATCGTCCGTTTCCGTGTGCGATTCACCGCAGCTCGTGGGTTCCTCCGACATCGCAGCCGCACTGGGCGTGACCCGTCAGGCTGTCGACCATCGGCTACGGACCGACCCTCGCGCGCCTGCTCCGGCCGCGGTGGTGAACCGTACCGCGACCTGGGGTGGCACCCGTGTCTGGTGGCGCGCCGACATCGACCGCTGGCTCGGCGGAGTCGACCCCGACCGGTGGGTGAACAACCCGGGGCGGCGCCGGTGAATCCTGACGAACCCTGCCTGCGGACGGGGCCGTCCTAGGAGAACCCGCCGGCGGCGACGCTGAGCGCGGCGGTGACGAAGAGAACCTGAAGCACGGTGCGCAGCGGCAGGGGCGTGACCGGCTTTCCGCCGAGGGTCAGCCCGCGCCGGGCGGCCGAGTGGTTGGCCGGGAACATCGCCACCATGAGCAGGGCGAGGCCCGTGGCCGCCAGGGGGGGCGGTGGCCGGTATCAGCAGTCCCGCGGCGCCGGCCAGCTCGAGCACTCCGATGACGGTGACCAGAAGATCGGGTCTGGGCAGGGTGGGAGGGACCATCGCGACCAGAGATGAAGATCATGTCTGGTAAGCCCTACCACCATGGGGATCTGCGCAGGGTGCTGTTGACGGCGGCGGTGCAGGCGCTGACGGAGGCCGGGCCGGCGAAGCTGAGCCTGCGTGACCTGGCCCGCCGCGCGGGTGTCTCCCACGCAGCGCCCGTCCATCACTTCCGGGACAAGGCGGGGTTGCTCACAGCTGTCGCGACCGAGGGCTTCGACCTGCTCGCCGACGCACTCGTCGCGGCTGAGGGGCGTACCGGGGACCTGTTGGAGATCGGTGTGGCGTATGTCCGTTTCGCGGTCGACCACCGTGCCTACTTCGAGGTGATGTTTCGTCCGGAGCTCTACCACCCGGCGGACCCGCGGCTCCTGCAGGCGCGACAACACGCTGGTGACTCCCTGCGATCAGGGCTTGCCATGCTGCCCGGCGCCACTACGGGAGACATTCCCCGCCAGGCAGGACTGGCGGCCTGGTCGATCGCGCACGGCTTCGCGACCCTGTGGCTCGGCGGTGCTCTCCCGGAAGAGGTGGGGGATGACCTCGAGGCAGCAGCCCGGCCCGTGCTGCGCCTGCTGTTCGAAACGGGCTGACCCGACACCCGCGCCGGTTGCGGGTGGGAGCGACCGGGTGGGGCAGCGGCGGTGCGGACGCATGCCAGCCACGGTCAGCCAAGGGCCGCCGTGAGCCGACGGGCCTCCGATAGGACCAGGTCGGGCAGGGGAGCGTAGCCGATCGTCCGGGTGCTCAACTGCCCCTGGGTAAGGGTGTAGGCGAGGTAGCTGCGCAGGAGCTCGGCGTTGCCGTTCCCCTGCGCGCAGACGATCGTGTATGTGACCGCGGATGCCGGGTAGGCGAGTGGGTCGTCCGGCGTGTAGTTGATCTGGAGTCGAAGGTCCCCGTAGCCCGGTTGCCTCGGTGAGGAGGTGGCCGAGGCCAGCGCCGCGGCGACGCTGATGCCGTTGGCCTTGACGTATGTACCGGAGGTGGTCCGCAGCGCCGCCGTCGGCAGACCCTGCTCGGCGGCGAAGGACAGTTCCACGTAGGTGATGCTGCCCGGGTCGCGCATGACGCTGGCCGTCACCGCGTCCGAGCCCTTGGCTGCGGTTCCGCCCGGCCAGGGCAGTTCCTTGCCGATCCCGAGGTGCCATGACGCTCCCGCCGCCGCACTGAGGTACCGGGAGAAGACGTCGGTCGATCCTGAGGAGTCCTGGCGGTGCACGGGGCGTATCGGCATCACGGGGAGGGTGGCGCCGGGATTGTCCGCCGCTATCCGCCGGTCGTTCCAACTGGTTATCTCGCCCTGGAAGATGCCCGCGGTCGTCGACGGAGACAGGCGCAGGGTATTCACGTCCGGCAGATTGTAGACGAACACGAGAGCGCCGCCCGCGGCGGGAATGTGCAACGCCCGGCCGGGCGGGGCCGAACCGGCCGCCGTGCCCGCTCCCGGCGTGGTGCAGCGTTTGTTGGCCGTTTGTTGTTCCTGTTCTGTCATGACGGTGTCGGAACCGGCGAAATCCACGCTGCCGGCGATGAACCGTTGAATGCCCTCGCCCGATCCGATCGAGTCGTACGTCACATGGGCGTCGTAGCAGCGGGTGGTGAAGTCATTGATCCACCGAGCTTGGAGGTTCTTCTGGAAGGTGGCGCCCGCACCTGTCAGCTTCCCCGTGGCGCACTGCGAGTCCGGGCTGATGTCGGCGGCATTGTCCGGCCCGCCTGCTGAGCAGGCTGCCAGGCTCAGGCAGACCACGGCGAGAAACTGAGCGACTATCACCCGTAGCGGCGACCGTCGTCTGCACGTGGGCAGGCGACGCTGCGTGCGCCGCGGCTGCGTGCGCCGCGCTGTGGACACGTCCCGCCCCCCGGCTTTCATTCTCCTGTATATGGGATACGCGAATGTGGATGGTTGCAGCGGTCTGGAAACCTGACGTCGCCGTCCGTGTGGACAGCCGGCAAATTGGAAGTGAACGCGAGTGAAGCGCAGCGGAGTACACGTGGCTGAGTGGGGAGCTGTCGTCGGGAGCGGTTATTGTTCGCGGCATGCGGCGCACATCATCCCACTGCGTCCGACCCGCTCACCACGCTCAAGGGATCCACACCGACGGGACTCGCCACGCTCATCAGTGGGCCGGTCGGCTTTCGTATCGAATACTGGCTGTCCCACTGGTTACCGTGCTGGTGGCTTTGGGCGGTTTGCTGGTAGGCAACCTGCGATCGAAACCGGCCGATACGGCGTGTTCGGCGGATCGGCTCCTCGTGGTCGCTTCCGGCGACATCGCCGAGGCGGTCTCCACCCTCGCCAGCCGCTACGCCGCCGGTCCCGGCCGGGGGTGCACGGCCATCCGGGTCCAGGCGCGCGAGCCGGCGACCGTAGCCGTGGCCCTGGCCGCCGGGTGGGACAGCGTACGTTACGGGCTGCGCCCGGACGTGTGGATTCCCGACAGTTCGCTGTGGTCGCGGCTTCTCGACGCCGCGCCGCCAGATGCTACCCGGCCGGATAGCGGGCTCGGTGACGTTGCCGCGCGCACCGGACCACCGCTGGCCTACTCGCCGCTGGTCCTCGCCCTGCCTGCCCGCATGGTCGATGCTCTCCACTGGTCGCAGCATCCGCTCAGTTGGGCGGATGTTCTGCATGTGCTGGGCGATGATCGGGGGTGGGCTGCCTTCGGGCACCCGGAGTGGGGGCCGATACGGCTCGCGGTTGCCGACCCGGCCCGTTCCACCCCTGCGCTCGAGGCGCTCATCGCCTGGACAGGCGCCACCCGTGGCCTCGGCCAGGAGGACTACCTGCCCGCTGCCGTGGTGAACCAGCCGTCGGTGGTGAGCGCCCTGCGGAAGCTACGCTCACGAGTCAGCCGGACGGGATCGGACACCGTGTCGTTGCTCCAGAGCCTGCCGAGGGCAGGGGAGGCGGATCAGTCCTCCGCCGCGGTCGGCCACCCGTCGATGTTCGTCATGAGCGAGCAGGAGGTCTGGCGGTACAACCAGGGCAAACCGGCGATCCCGCTGACCGCCGTCTACCCTGCGGACGGAACACCCGTGTCGGACCATCCATACCTGCTGTTGCACCCGGGGGACGCTCCGGCCGGGTCGCGCGCGGCCGCCGCGGGCTTTCTCCGCTTTCTGCGCGAGCCGGACTCGCAGACATGGCTGGTCAGCCAGGCGTTCCGCTCGGGTCTGGGGACCGAGGGTGCTCCGTTCGTCCCCGCCAACGGGTTGCGACCGGACGGCGTCACCGACCTCCTGCCGGCGACGGACGGTGCCACCCTCAGCCGGCTCACCCAGGTCTGGAACTCCATGCCGTTACCCGCTCGATGATCGCATGCGACGGCCATGTCTCGCGGATCGATGGGAGGTTGCTGTGAGGTTGGCGTGAGGCCGGCACGGCCAGCCGTTCCAGCAAAAAAATGATCTTGTTGTGGATGTATATTGCTACGCTTGCTCCATGGCCACCAGCACGCGGGCAGCGTCTGTCGCGGACCTCGCCTTCCTCCTGTCACAGGCAAGCCACGCGCTGACCACCGAGATGACAGCCGGTCTGACTGAGCTCGGTATCTCACCGCGCGGCCATTGCGTCCTGTCCAGGGCGATGTCGTGTGATCTGACCCAGAGCCAGGTGGCCGAGCTGTGCGCCCTCGACAAGACCACGATGGTCGTGACGATCGACGAGCTTGAGAAGGCGGGGTTCGTGCAGCGACGGCCGTCGAGCACGGACCGCCGGGCCCGCATCGTCTGGGTCACCGAGGAGGGTAAGCGGACGGTCGCCCAGGCCCACGAGATCGTGGCCCGCATCTGCGACGACGTGCTCGCGGCGCTCCCGGCCCGTGAGCGCGAGGCCTTCGTCGACGGGCTCGTGCGGCTTGTCCAGGGCCGGCTGTCCACTCCGGTGCACTGTGAGCGGCCGGTACGGCGGCGCGCGCCCCGAGTTCCCTAGCCCTGGTTTCGTTACGAAATAAATCTTCTCGAACAAAACTATCTGGTACGGTCGCGTCTGATGCTCACGAGCCCAGCGCGTCGAAGGCAGCGCGATCATGCTTTTTGCGCGCTGCCGGAGGCCCAAGTCCCCAGGTCACTAGGAGGCGACCACATGACCGAGCCCACTGCATCGGCCACCCGGGCCAGCGACTCGCGCTGGCCGGCGCTTGTCGTCCTCTGTATCGGGATGCTAATGATCATTCTGGACGGGACGATCGTGAACGTGGCGTTGCCGGCCATCCAGAACGACCTCGGCTTCTCCCAGTCAAGCCTTGCCTGGGTCGTCAACGCCTATCTGATCGCCTTCGCGGGCCTGTTGCTCCTGGCCGGCCGGCTCGGCGACCTGATCGGCCGCAAGCGCGTCTTCATGGCCGGCCTGAGCATGTTCACCGTGGCATCCCTGCTGTGCGGCGTGTCCGGGAGCCGGGAGATGCTGATCGTCGCGCGGTTCGTCCAGGGCGTCGGCGGCGCCATGGCCTCCGCCGTGATCCTGGGCATGATCGTGACGATGTTCCCGGAGCCGCGGGAGCAGGCCAAGGCCATCGGCGTCTACAGCTTCGTCGCTTCTGCCGGCGCCTCGATCGGCCTGCTCGTCGGCGGTGTTCTCACCCAGGCCATCAACTGGCACTGGATCTTCTTCGTGAACGTACCCCTGGGGATCGTGACCGCCGTGCTGGCCGTCCGCCTGCTCGAGGCCGAACGCGGGATCGGGCTGCGCGCGGGAGCCGACATCGCGGGCGCCTTTCTCGTCACCTCGGCGCTGATGCTCGGTGTCTACACGATTGTCGCGGCGGCCGACCACGGTTGGGCCTCGGCGCACACACTCGGTTTCGGCGCCGTCGCGATCGCCCTGCTCGCCGCGTTCGTCGTGCGTCAGGCGAACGCGAGTAACCCCCTCCTGCCGCTGCGCATCTTCCGGTCACGCAACGTCCTGGGGGCCAACCTCATCCAGATCCTGATGGTGGCCGGCATGTTCGGGATGTTCTTCCTGGGCGCCCTGTACCTGCAGCGGGTGCTCGGCTACGACCCGGTGCAGACAGGCCTGGCGTTCCTGCCGGTCTCGTTGGGGATCGGGATGCTCTCACTCGGTTTCTCCGCACGGCTGAACATGCGTTTCGGCGCGCGTGCCGTACTGTTGCCGGGTCTGGCTCTCGGCGTGGGCGGGCTCGCGTTGATCACTCGTGTGCCCGTGGACGGTAGCTACCTCGCGAACGTCCTTCCGGCGATGCTGCTGCTCGGCATCGGCGCCGGCCTGTCCTTCCCAGCACTGATGACACTCGCCATGTCCGATGCCACACCCGCCGACTCCGGGCTCGCCTCCGGCCTGGTCAACACGACGCTCCAGGCCGGCGGTGCGCTCGGCCTCGCGATTCTGGCGACGCTGTCGGCATCGCGCACCGACCACCTGGTCGCGGATGGAGACAGCACCGCCTCGGCCCTGACCGGTGGCTACCACCTCGCGTTCGGCGTCTCTGCCGTTTTCCTCGCCGTCGCCGTCCTCATCGCGGTCACCGTGCTGCGCCCGCAGGCCACGGCAGCACGCGAACCCGTGGTTGCCAGCGAGCCGCCGACCACGGACATCACCTACTTCGAGGGTGTGACCGCCGCCGAGTAGCCAGCGATCGAAGGTCCCCGTCCCCTCTATAAAGCCCTGTAAAAGCTCTATTAAGGCCCTGTCCCGGGGCGCTCTTACGCGGCTATACAGCCCCGGTCAGAGCGCGGGAGGCGGCGGCGGCCACGGCCGGGGTGAGGCCTGGGTGGTCAAGTGGAGGCAGGAGGGCCCCGGGCTGGGTGTGTGCGGTCAGCGCTTCCACGGCGGCCAGGCGTGCCGCGGGGGTGATCTGCTGTTGGGTGGCGATCGCCGCGGTGAGCAGGCCGGGGAGGGCGTGCAGGGGACGGGGAGCCGTCGTGGCGGCGGCGAGGGGTGGTGG
>NZ_CAAAFR010000168.1:0-2231 GCF_900634745.1 Protofrankia symbiont of Coriaria ruscifolia | reverse complement strand
GTCTCGGGGCGGGTCCGCAGCAGGGGGACGCCCGGCGGCGGGGCTATCAGCCCGATCAGGTCGACGATCAGGTCGATGTCGTCCGCGAGCTGGTGCAGTGGCGCGGTGCCGTAGGGGACGGGGTCATAGAGCGTGAGGTCGCCGATGCCGGCGGCGATCAGCAGGCCGGCCAGGTCCCCGCCGCGGGCCGGATCCACCAGGACGACGCGAGCGCGACGCGGGTCGACGGCACGCAGGCGCAGAGCGTTGACGGCCGCGGCGGTGGCGGCGACGGCGAGGCCGTCGTTGACGCTGTCCAACAGCAGGTGGGGGACGGTTTCCAGGGCGGTGCGGGCGGCGTGGACATGCTGGATGTGGGTGTGGACCAGGATGGTGGCAGCGAAGCCGGGGGCGAGCATGCGCACGGCCGCGGCGAGGTCGTCCGGCCCGTGGGCGGCGATGGGCAGCGGGAAGATGTCGAGGCCGGTGGCCCGGTGCAGATGGACTGCCTGGGATTCCACCGCGGGAAGGGCGGTCTCGGCCCGTAGCGGTTCGAAGTCCAGCACGGCGCTGGCGTCGGTCACCAGGGCGACCCGGCGTGAGCGGCCGGTGTAGCGGTCGGTGTGCAGCGGGTGCGCGGCCAGGTGGGTGATCACGCGGCGGTCGGCGTCGGCGTCGAGCAGTGCGACGTCGTGGCCGGTGGTGGTGACCGCGCAGACCCGTTGGGCGAGCTTGCCGGTGGACGCGGTGAGGAAGACCAGGTCCTCGGTGTGCAGGAGGTCGGTGCCCAGGCGGTGGCGCAGTACCCTGCCAAGCCACCTCAGGGTGTCCGCGCTGTCGGCGTCCAGGGTGATGCGATGTACTTCGCTGGCGTCCGGTTCGTCCGCCTGGCAGGTGACGGTCCCTTGCGCGTCGGCGATGACCGCCTGGACCATGGTCAGTGCCCGGGACGGTACCCGGATCTGGATGCTGTACGCGGGATTGGCCCCGGGCAGGCTCGGGGTCAGCATGCCGCCTCCGCCTGGGGTTTGTCGGTGGACGGCCGCCACCACACCGCTTTGTCGGCTGCCCACACTCCTGTGATCATCGTGGCATGGCGGAGCTGGCCTCGGCTTCACGCAACTCCGCCAGCAGCTCCTCGCGCCCGGCCAGCATCTCGGTGAGGATCCGCCGCGCGGCCCGCATCAGTTCGGCCACGTCGCCTCCGGCCAGCGCGTACACCACCGTCGAGCCGTCCCGGGTCGCGGTCACGATCCCGGACCTGCGCAACACCGCCAGCTGCTGGGAGAGGTTCGAAGGTTCCACCTCGATGGCCGCCAGCAGCTCCCGTACCGGGGTCGGCCCGTCCGCCAGCAGCTCAAGCACCCGTATCCGCACCGGATGCCCCAGCATGCGGAAGAACTCCGCTTTCGCCTGGTAAAGCGGGACCTGTACCCCCACCGGACTCCCTTCAAGCCCGTCACCGCACCGGCCCGCAGGCGCCGCGCCCTGCCGGGGAGCCCGTTACGGGCTCCCCGGCGCAGTCCTGTGGACCCGCCGGCCCGCAACGAGCAGCCGGCCGGCGACGGACTACCCGAGACGGTCGTACAGGGGGGCTGCCGCTCCCCGTACAACCCTGAGCCGTGTGTCACGGGACGCCATATCGCAATTGAAGAACTTTGCAAGTGTACCGCCGGAGAGCGTCATCGGGCGCCATCGGCACCGAGTTCAGCCACCGCATCGAGTTCAGCGGATACAGCCTGCGCCGGACATGCAGTTCGCCGGGCGTACGCTGTGGGCTCCAGCCCACCGGTTGGCCGGGGCGCAGCAGCCGGCCGGCGTGTCGTGCGTTCCCGCCGGCCAGATCCCGTCGCTCACCGACCGGACCGACCCGCCGGCCCACCCGCGGACACGTTCAGCCGTTTCGGTGTGTTTCGGAGGTCGTCGTTCGATTGATTCTATTGATCCATTAGAAATGGAAATCGGGCGGCACCGAGCAGCGGTTTCGTCGGGTTTCTTTTCGGTGTCCTTTGCGATCGATTTGTAATCCGTTCACCGGCTGGACAGCATGTGCTGCTGAAATTCGAGGGAGCGTAACCGGGGTGGTCCCTTCACCGTCGTGCCGCCGGCACGCGTACAAATACTTAGAGCGAACGATCGATCCGGATGTCACCGAAAGCCAGGCAGGATTCATCGGACACTCCTCAGCATGCACCGGATACTCCTCGGTGGAAACCAGGCGGCTGATGGTGGCGCGAGCATGACTGTTCGCG
>NZ_CAAAFR010000167.1:11495-18543 GCF_900634745.1 Protofrankia symbiont of Coriaria ruscifolia | reverse complement strand
CGCTCTGGACAGCGTGGCCGTGACCTCCACCAAGTCCATGACCGGGCACCTGCTGGGTGCCGCCGGGGCCGTCGAGGCCGTGATATCCGTCCTCGCATTGCGGGACCGGACCGTGCCGGCCACCCGTAACCTCGACGCCCTCGACGACGACATCGATCTCGACGTGGTCTCCATCGACAACCGTTCCATTCCCTCCGGCGCAGCCCTGTCGAACTCGTTCGGTTTCGGTGGGCACGACGTCTGTCTCGCCTTCACCCCCTGAAACCCGCTTCCACCCCCCGAAAACAGCGAACCCGCCGACGGCCATTCGAAGAAACGAGATCGTATCTCTGTCGTGTAGATCGCCTGCCCACCGGGTTGCTTTCAAGGTGGGTCCGTCGCCGGAAGCAGAGCAACCGGCTCGGTTCAATGGGAGGCCCAGACGTGCCGGACCCGGGCGAGCACCGCGTCTCGAGAGTTCTCCTGACTTCACCACTCCCACCCGACCCCGGGCAGCCGGACGGAGAAGTTGAAAGGTTTCCCCTGTCGCCGGTGCAGCATGCGATGCTGCTGCACAGCATCAGCGCTCCCGGCGAAGGCGTCTACATTCTACAGAAGCTGCTCACCCTGCATGAGAAGATGAATCAGGCGGTGTTCGAGCAGGCGTTGCGAGAGCTCTCCGACTGGCATCCGGCGCTGCGGACCACCCTCCAGGTGGAGCATCCGGACGGCCCGATCCAGGTTGTACACGAAAACGTTAACATCACATTGCACAAGCAGGGCTGGCGGCAGTTGGACGCGGCTGCACAGCAGCACGGCCTGCGTCAGTACCTCGTGGAGGACAGACCCGGACGTCGCGGTGGCGGAGTCGTTGGCAGGCAGCAAGATCGGCCCAGGCCCGGAGCCGCACCCAGGCCCAGGACGAGGCGTATGAGAAATACCACGGTGTGGGCCAGGGCGCCGCGCCGAAAGAGCCGAAAGAGCCGAAAGAGCCGATGCTGCGCCACCGGGTCGAGGCGGCCGAGGGCCGCGAGAGACACACGGTCCTCATCGACTTCATCCAACGTGAGGTCGCCGAGATGCTCGGGTTGGACGACCCACAGGCCGTGGACCCGGACCAGAGCCTCTTCGACGCCGGGCTGGACTCCCTGAATCTGATCGAGGTTGCGGCAAAGCTGAGCGCGGAGCTGGAGCAGGACGTCCGCGCCTCGGTGTTCGCCGAGCACCCGACCATTCGGGCATACGTAGAGAATTTTGCTGCGGAACTGGCTCCGGGCGGCGCGGCGACGCTTCTCGACGTGTCCGGCAACTGGCGAGCCCGGCCGTGGCCGTGGGGCTCCTGACACGGTGCCGGTGCTCCGGTGTGACCCGGCTCGTCGTGCATCTACGCGTGCTGCCCGTTGGGATGCGGCTCGAACGCCTGCCCGTTCCGGCGCTAGGACATCACGTTCCGCAGACGGTCGGCGTCGGCATCGTCGAGAGCGAGGTGCCGGCGTGCCGCCTGCATGCTGACCAGTTGGTAGCTGGCCGTGGCCGTGGCCATCGTGTCGCCGTCCAGACTGAGGATTTCGGCGGTGGCATGGGTGAGCCTGTTGCCCGGCTTCCCCTCGTCCTGGGTTCGCAGCCGGGCGACGCAGTCATATGTCGTCCCGATGAGCAGCGGCAGGATGTAGCGCACCTTCATGGTGGTGGTGAACGCCGTCAGCCCGGTCCGCAGCACGATCAGGTTGCCCATGATCTCGTCGCACACCACCCCGGTCAGGCCGCCGTGCACGACCCCCGGGTACGACTCGTGTGCCCGTCCGAAGCGGAAGCGGGCCTGCACCCCCTCCGGATGGGTCCGGAACTGCAGCTGAAGCCCCTGCTCGTTGTGCGGAGAACAGCCGAAACAGCGATAGTCCGACACCACTGACCAGGGAACCGCGATCGCCTCGCCGGGATGTTCGTCGGCGGGAAACTCCCCCGGGGGGCGGCTGTCATGAGGGGCCGTCGTGTGGGGGAGTGTCATGCCGGCACCTCGGCTGTGGCCCGCTGGTTCCCGGAGTTCCCGGAGTTCCCGGAGTGACGGGAGATGTCGAAAACGAGTACGTTCTGGCTGGTGTCGGCGGTTGGCATCCCGCAGTCTCCCTGCTCTCGATCGACCCGATCGCCTTTTTCTAGTCGAAGCCGTGGAGCAGAGTACCAGGAGTCGTCCGACACTATCGGTCGATAGTATGTTCGGATGGGCGGCCGTGGCGCTCCAGCGTCGGCCGGCGGCTGCGATTCATTGCGCCCTTCGGTGCAATTGGACAAAAATTAACCCCGTCGTCGTCGGCGATCTTCCGGATCACGGGATATGGCGGTGTGACCCGCCGGTGGCTCGCTATGACGAGCGCAGTTTGTATGCGTTTTCTCGTGTTTTCTGCGAGAACCCGAGTTGTACGCGCCCGTGGTTGGAACGTGGCAGCGGGTGTTGTGTGCGGGGAGACCAAGGGGCTTACCCCGCCCTGTTGTCGGCCTCCGCCGTGCTGCCCGCCTCCTGCTGGTCGATCGGTCGCTGGCCGATCGCTCCGAGCGGGTCCGCGGCCGCCGGCGGCACGGTATTGTTCGCGGCCGCGGATGGCACGGTAGTGTTCCCGACCCGGGCGGAGGCGTCCTCCTGGGCCAGTCGGCGCATCGCGGCCATCACCCGGTCGCCGAGTGTGGTCCAGATGGCCACGGTTTCGAGCATGCCTTCAAGGTCGGTCCGGCGGCGGATCAGGCTCAGCTCGCAGGCGGCGAGGTGTTCCGCCGCCTGCGCGTAGTCGTCCAGCACCGCGGTGAAGTCCTCCTGGCCCAGTCCGTGCAGCGCCGCGAGCAATTCCGCGAGGTCGTGGCGGGCCGGGCTGGTGGATTTGATCTGCCATCCACGCCGATTGATCATCTCGTCGGCCTCGCGTGACGCCTCGGTATCAGGCCCGTCGCCGGCACGGCCCTCCTGCTGCGAAGTCAGGGCGTACTGCACCTTGCCCAAGGTGTCGTGCGTGGTTCCGCCAGGTGAGTCGATCTTCGCCAGCACCTCGCGGGTGGCTGCGATGGACAGGCCACCGACGTCGACAAGTGCCCGAACCAGCCGGAGCCGCCGGACGTGTGAGTCGTCGTACTGCACCTGGTTCCAGTTGGTTCGTTCGCCGGGTGGCAGCAGGTCCTCACGTACGTAGTACTTGATCGTCGGGATGGGCACGCCGGTATGGCGGCTCAGTTCCGCGATACGCATGGTGGCCCTGCACCTCCGAACCAGGGACTTGCGCTCGCCGCCGTCCGCGTGTAATCGTAGCTGCCAGATATTGATAGCTAAAGTATCAATAGTCATCGTTTCATCATGGGCCGATACTGCCAGACCATCCGTACCGATCACTCGACCGGGGTCGAGCCCCCTGCCACGAAGGTGCGCCAGAACAGGAGAACGGCATGACGGCAGTACCGACGAGCGCCGCGACCAGTCGGCGCTCGATGATCGGAACACTTGCCGGGCTGACCGGTACGGCCGCCCTCGGCCTGACAGCCCCGGCCCATGTCGAGCCTGCGTCGCAGGGGGTGCCGCAGGCCGCACAGCCACCCCGCTTTGCCGGTAGGACGGTCGTCATCACCGGGGCCACCTCCGGAATCGGCCGGGCCACCGCAAAGGCATTCGCCGCCGAAGGCGCCCAGGTCGGGTTCTGCGGACGCAGGGAGAACCTCGGCCGGCAGGTCGAGCAGGAAATCCGCCAGACCGGTGGCAAGGCCGTGTACGTAAAGGCCGACGTCCGGGTACCGGCGCAGGTGCAGTCCTTTGTCGACCGGGTCGCCGCGACGTACGGAGGTCTCGACATCGCCTTCAACAACGCCGGCATCGAGTTCTCCAAGCCGCTCCACGAAACCGGCGTCGAAGAATGGGACGACATCACCGCCACGAACAGTCGAGGGGTGTTCCTGGCGATCAAATACGAGATCCCGCACATGATCAGGGCCGGGCGTGGTGTGATCATCTGCATGTCCTCGTCCGGGGCGGAGAGGGCTCGCCCCGGGCACGCGGGCTACACCGCCAGCAAGCGCGCGGTCGAAGGCATGGTGAAGTCCGCCGCGCTCGACTACGGCTCGAAGGGCATCCGGATCAATGCCCTGCTCCCCGGCACCACCGACACCCCGCTGGTGCGTCCACCGGGTCTCGACGACGCGGTCTGGGAGCAGTTCAAGAAGGCATGGGGACCACTGAACATCGGCGGACTGCAACGGATGGCCGAACCCGAGGAGATCGCCCGCGTTGTGCTGGCGCTGGCATCCGACGAGTTCAGCTACATGACGGGCTCTTCGGTACTCGTCGACGGAGGTGCCACCGCGGGAGGTAGGAGCATCATGCCCGCGGGGGCCGCGCCGCCGAACTGACTTCTCCACCGGCTGTCGTGCCCCGGACGCCACGCACAGTACATAGGTCCATTTCCCGTGACGCGCTGCAATTGCTGTTGAGAGAAAACTGCTGTTGGGTTGAGAAGGCGTACGGACTTCTTCTCGGAAGTCGGTACGGGTATGAACGGATCATCGGCCAAGAACACCGGAGTGTGGAACCGCTATGAGTCGCTGGACCGCTGACGATATTCCCGATCAGACTGGCAGGACCTTCATTGTGACCGGGGCCAACAGCGGGCTTGGTTACATCACAACCCGAGAGCTGGCGCGCCATGGTGCCCATGTCATCATGGCCGTCCGCAACGAAGCCAGGGGTGAGGAGGCGCTGGAGAAACTGCGTGCGGGGCAACCGGAGGCACGTCTGGAGGTGCGCCGTCTCGACCTTTCGGACCTGGAGTCGGTCAGCACCTTTGCCAAGGGTGTCATCGCGGACGGGATACCCGTCGACGTACTGGTGAACAATGCGGGGATCATGATGCCGCCGCGATCGCTCACCGCACAGGGCTTCGAGGTGCAGTTCGGCGTCAATCACCTCGCGCACTTCGCACTCACCGGACTGCTCCTGGACGTATTGGCGGCCGGTAGTGGCGGGCGTGTCGTCACAGTCAGTTCCGCCCTGCACAAAAACGGCTCCATCCACTGGGACAACCTCAACGGCGAACGCAGGTATTTCCCGGTCACGTTCTATGCCCAGTCGAAGTTCGCCAACATCCTTTTCGGGTTGGAACTGGACCGCCGGCTGCGGGAGGGCGCGGCGCCGGTACGAAGCCTCATGGCCCACCCGGGCTATGCGGCTACGAACCTGCAGTCCGCCGGGCCGACCGGACTGCTGAACCTGGTACTGAAAATCACCAACCGGTTCATCGCCAAGGATGCCGGGACAGGGGCACTGAGCCAGTTGTATGCTGCCACTCATCCGGACGCCGAAGGCGGCCAGTTCATCGGTCCCGGTGAACGCGGTGAATCCAAGGGTTATCCCACGGTTGTCCAACCCGTCAAAACAGCCCTGGACCCTGACGCCGCCGAACGGCTCTGGCGTCTCTCCGAAGAACTCACTGGAGCCCGGTATCATTTCGCTCCCGCTAAATGATCTTTGCTTGAAGCGGGCTCAGAGGACCAAAGGCGGAGCGATCATGCGTCTGGCGTCCGGGGTCCGGACGCCGATCCGGCAGGTCCGGAAGGCCCAGGCCTGCGGGACCTGAGCGGATCCGATGGCTCTACGTCGTCCGATGCCTGATGTCGAAAGGTCGAAAGCAGCGGTGGTGACGCGTCGGCCAGCAGCTCCGCGTCCACAAGAGCGAGACAGAGGCGGGTGCATGCGGACCGCCGCGCTTCGGTCGGGCCCCTTGACCGAAGGTCACACTGAGTTCCCGCTCGGTGCGAATCAAGTTGTTTGCGTTGTGGCTCGGCTCGGGACGCTGTCTCCCGGCTCGGGTAGGAGGCGCGCCTGGGGACGATCAGCAGTCCGCCCCTCCGGCGGCCCCTCCGCCGGTGGTTCGCCCTCTTGCGGTTCGTCCTGGCGTCCGATATGTTCTTCTCGAATCGAGAAAATCTCTAGTTGAGAAGAACTGGTGTCAGCATGCCGATGCCCAGGAGGGAGCGGTTGATGGACCCGGTGGAGTCCCGGTTCCCGCCGACGTCCGGTGTGCCAGGTGGCTGCCGGCCGGGAGCCGTCCCGGTGGAGGGGCCGGGGGGTGTTCCAGCGGAGGAGGGGCGCTGGCTCGCCTCGTACGACCCTCGTGTCTATGACCTGATTGCGGTTACCGTCGACGTCGTTGCGTTGACGATCCGTAATCGAACGGATGTGCTGGAAGCCGGTGGCCGGGTGGACCGGCGCGTCCTGCACGTCCTGCTGGTGCGTCGTGGCGAAATGCCGTATGCGGGTCGCTGGTCCCTGCCCGGAGGTTTCGTCCGTACGCGCATCGCCCAGGACGGCACCCGCCACGAGGAGGACCTCCCGCAGGCCGCCGTCCGTGAACTGGCGGAGGAGACCGGGCTCGCCGCGTCGGGCGCCACCGTCACCACCCCGTACGAGCTGGGGCGGGTCCACCTCGAGCAGCTCGGCACATACGGCGCACCCGGGCGCGACCCGCGCATGCGTGTGGTCTCCGTCGCCCACCTGGTCTTCGCTCCGGACCTGCCCGATCCCACCGCCGGTGGTGACGCCGGTGCGGCCGCCTGGGTCCCGGCCGACGCGGTCGACACGATCGACCCGCACGGACTGGCGTTCGACCACGCCCGCATCCTCGCCGACGGCTTCGAGCGAGCCCGATCCAAACTTGAGTACACGTCGCTGGCAACTGCGTTCGCCGGCGAGCAGTTCACCGTCACCGAACTCCGCGAGGTCTACGAGGCCGTGTGGGGAGAATCCCTGCACCCCGGAAATTTCCACCGGAAGGTGCTGTCCACCCCCGGTTTCGTCGAGGACACCGGTGCCGCCACCGTCCGCGGCGGGGCCCGTGGCGGACGCCGCGCCCGGCTTTACCGCGCCGGCACCGCCCGCCTGCTGCACCCGGCACTGCTGCGCCCCGCACGGGAGCAGAGCGCATGACAAACACGACAGGCATGACAGCAGGCGCCACGGGCATGACCCACACGCCGGACGCGCCGGGCCCGGTGCCGCCGCCCGCCCCGACCACGATCGATGAAGCCGTGGAATTCATCC
>NZ_CAAAFR010000167.1:0-10915 GCF_900634745.1 Protofrankia symbiont of Coriaria ruscifolia | reverse complement strand
GAATTCATCCTGCGCGCCAGCGGTCCGGTAGCACTGTTCGGGCGGGGCGGGGACACACCCGAGGCGTGCCTGCGCGCCGGCCGCCGCGCCTACCGGACGCTGGCGCGCACGGTCCATCCTGACGCGGTCCCGGCTGACCGGCGTCCCGACGCCCAGGCTGCCTTCACCCGCCTGGGTCACCTGTGGGAGCGGTACCAGCGGGAGATCGCCGGGGAGACAGTGGGCCGCCGGGCCGTCGTCACGACCAGGAAGCACATCTACTCGGTCGGCAAGGTTCACGCCCGCGGTGACATCGCTACCCTGAGCGAGGTCACGTATGCGGGCACCGGCGACGCCGGGGCCGGCGGTACCGGCGGTGCCGGCGTCGCCGGCAGCGGCGCGGCCGAGGCCGGTGCACTGCTGAAGATCCCGCGGTCGGTCGCCGACAACGACCTGATGGAGCGCGAAGCGACAGCGCTGCGACGGCTGGCGCGCGAGGGCGAGGACCGGTTCGCCGCATACGTGCCCCGCCTCGTCGAGACCTTCCGGCACCGTGACGGCGTCGGCGGTGGGCTACGCCGGGCGAACGTCATCGAGCGTGTCCACGGTTTCCGCTCGCTGGCCGAGGTGCGCGCCGTGTGCCCGGACGGGCTCGACACCCGGGATGTCGCGTGGATGTGGCGGCGGCTGCTCGCCGCCCTCGGGTACGCGCACAGAGCCGGGATCGTGCACGGCGCCGTCGTACCCGACCATGTGCTCATCCACCCGCACGACCACGGCCTGGTCCTCGTGGACTGGTGCTACTCGGTCGTCACCGGCACGGACGGTTCGGGCGGCGCGGCCGGGCATGTGCCGGCGATGCATGTGCCGGCGGTGGTGGACCGCTTCGTCGACATGTATCCGCCGGAGGTCGCGGCCAGGCGGTCTCCGGACGCGGCCACCGACATCTACCTGGCGACGATGTGCATGACGTACCTGCTGCGCGACGACGCTCCCCGGCCGATCCTGCGGTTCGCCCGAGGGTGCACGCTGCCTGGTCAGTCCCGGCGGCCGCACGATGCCTGGCGCCTGCTCGGCGAGCTCGACGAACTGCTGGAGCGGCTCTACGGCCCGCGCCGCTTCCGGCCGCTGCGGATCCCGACCCTATACAACACCGACGAGCATCCCTGAGCGAGCCCGGTCATCCACTGACACCACCGCATTGTTTTATGTCGCCGAATTACCCAGCACCGCCGTCCTGTCCCCGTCTTCAGCAATATTTTTCGGTCTCATTGTTTTCGGTCACCGTCTCGTTGTCACAGTCTCATTGTTTTCAGCCCCTCGGGGTTCGGCGCACGACCGAACCCCGAACTCGAATCGGAGGAATCCCATGGGCAGCGGATCCTGGTCCACCGACGTCTATGCCGCGGCCGCGAGCTATCGACGGCGTACCGGCCGCAGCGCGTTCCACTACAGCGACAGCGTCCGCCACAGCAGCCAGCGCGGTGATTGGAAAGCCCATCCCGACCTCGACCCGCACAGCGTCGGGACGCGCGAGAGCCGTGACAGCGACGAGCATCCGACGTCGCTGGCCATCGGCGTCCTGTTCGACGTGACCGGTTCGATGGGGCAGGTGCCGCGTACCCTGCAAACCAAGCTGCCCGAACTGCTCGGCCTGCTCATCCGCAAGGGATACGTCGACGGCCCACAGATCCTCTTCGGCGCGATCGGCGACGCCACCTGCGACCGGGTGCCCCTGCAGATCGGTCAGTTCGAATCCGACAACCGGATGGACGACCATCTCGGCAACATCTTCATCGAAGGCGGTGGCGGCGGGCAGAAGACCGAGTCCTACGAGCTGGCCCTGTACTTCATGGCCCGGCACACCTCGATCGACTGCTACGACAAGCGTGGCAAGCGGGGCTACCTCTTCGTCATCGGTGACGAGCTGCCCTACCGGCGGGTCAAGCGCCGGGAGATCGCCTCGGTCATCGGTGACGATCTGGGTGAGGACATCCCGGTCGAGCGCATCGTCGCCGAGCTACAGCGTATGTACGAGGTGTACTACATCCTGCCGCAGGGAGCTTCGTACGCCGGGGACACCGAGGTGCTCGCTGCCTGGCGCGGTCTGCTGCGACAGAACGTCATCGAGCTGGACGACCTCGATGCCGTGTGCGAGACGATCGCGCTCACCATCGGTCTGGCCGAGGACGCGATCGACCTGGACGAGGGCCTGGAGCACCTGCGCGAGACCGACACGGACGCACCGGTCGGCGCCGTCGGAAAGGCCCTCGCCGCGTACGCGCACGACCGTGCAGCGGTGGTCGTCTCCGATGGCCTGCCGGGCCTCGACGACGATCCGAAGGGGATCACCCGGTTGTAGTTTGCTCGCGCCCGTCCGCAACCGTGACCTCACGCCCGTCCGCAACCATTCCCCAACCATGACGTGGAGGGACGAACACCGCCGTGCCACACCGCCACACCATCGTCGTCGACCTCGGGTTCGGTGACGCGGGCAAGGGAACGGTCGTCGACCACCTGTGCGCGCGAGCGTCCGTGCGGGGCCGACCTGTGCGCGCTGTGATCCGGTTCAACGGCGGTGCCCAGGCCGCCCACAACGTCGTCACCGACGACGGCCGCCATCACACCTTCGCGCAGATCGGCTCGGGAGCGTTCACCGCGGGCACCGCCACCCACCTGTCCCGTCACATGCTCGTCGATCCGCTTGCGCTGGCAGCCGAGGCCGACCATCTCGAGGCTGCCGGCGTCCCCGGCCCGCTCGCCCGCCTGACCGTCCACCGTGACGCCCTGATCACCACCCCTTACCACGTGGCCGCGAACCGCATACGCGAACGGGCCAGGGTTCCCGCCCGTCACGGCTCGTGCGGTATGGGCATCGGTGAGACCGTCGCCCACGCACTGGCCCACCCCGATGACAGCCCCCGGGCCGGGGACTGCCTCGCCCCCACCCGGCTGCGTCGCCTCCTCACCGTGCTCCGTGACCGCCTGACCGACGAGCTGGGCCCGCTGGCCGCGCCCGCGGTCGACGACTGCGCGGCGGCCTTCCGCGCCTTCTCCGAGGCCGTCGACCTCGTCGACGACTCGTACGTCCGCATGTTGCTGCGCGGCGGGCCCGTGGTGTTCGAGGGTGCCCAGGGCGTGCTCCTCGACGAGTGGAACGGCTTCCATCCCTACACCACCTGGTCCACGGCCACCCCGGCGAACGCCGACAAGCTGCTCGCGGACGCGGGGATGGCGGGGGAGGCGCTGCGGCTGGGGGTGGTCCGCACCTACACCACCCGGCACGGCGCCGGCCCCCTGGTCACCGAGGAGGCCGAGCTGACCGCCGCGCTGCCCGACGTCCACAACGGCACCGGCCCCTGGCAGGGCGCCTTCCGCGTGGGCCACTTCGACGCGGTGGCGCACCGTTACGCCGCCGACGTCGTCGGCGGGGTGGACGCCATTGCGCTGACCCACCTCGACGTGGCCGCACGGCACCGTCTCGCCGCCTGTCACGCCTACGAGATCGACGGCGTGACGGTCACCCGGCTGGCACCGGAACCATCCGACGGCCGGGTGCTCCGGCAGGTCGGGGAGGCCCGGGTGCCCGGATCACCAGGGGGCCAAAGGCGGCACGATCATGCTTTTTTCGCGCCGTCGGAGGCCCGGGTTCCCGGGACATTGGTGGGTCAGGCGAGACTGACCAGCCGGTTGGCGAGGGCACAGCCCGTCCTTGAGCCCGTCCCGGATGCTGCCGCCTGGCCGCGACTTGTGCAGGAGGCCCTCGGCGCCCCGGTGACCCTGCTCTCCTACGGGCCGCGCAGCCGTGACAAGCGCTCGCGATCGGTGGCGGGGATGCGGGGACGATGACCGGGTTATGCCGGTTACGCCGTCGTGCCGGATCGTATAGGGCGGCGGTATGTGCGGCGGTGAACCCGTTCGACCACGCCGGCGAGCCGAACGCATCCCGCTGTAGAAGACTGCGAAGCGCACGTCGTCCGTGCGCTGAGGGGGTGGAGCGGTTGCAGCCGGGAACGCGTTGGATGAGCCTGAGGTGCGTTCCGGTGCAAGGTCGTAGCTGGTCTGATTCATCCGGTCTGGTCATCGTGTAGGTGCCGTCGGCGGGCCGTCGAGGCGCTCCTGCGCGCAGGCATCGGCGCGTTCGGTGCGGAAGGGAAAAGAGATCATGGGGCAGCCAGTAGTCCACTTCGAGATCGTCGGTAAGGACGCCGAAAAGCTGAAGAGCTACTATTCCGGCCTGTTCGGGTGGGAGATCAACTCTGACAATCCGATGAATTACGGGACCGTGCAGCGCGAGGGCAATGTCAATGCCGAAGGCGTCGGAATCGGCGGCGGCATCGGAACGACTCCGCAGGAGTATCCCGGCCATGTCACCTTCTACGTCGAGGTACCCGACGTGGAGGCCGCGCTCGCGAAGGCCGAGAGCCTGGGAGGGTCGCGGATAATGGGGCCCGACAAGGTGGTCGAAGGGACTGAGATAGGGCTTTTCAACGATCCCGAGGGTCACCTTGTCGGTGTCGTGAAGTCCGCGTCGTAGCAGTCCGCGTCGTAATAGTCCCGGTGTGTTCCAGGGCCCCGCTTCACGCGGGGCCCTTCTCGCGCACACACGTGACATGGCGAGATCTCGTGCGCCGCAGGCACCCCGACCTGGTTGTATGGCACGGCCACCAGGATGGAGATGCGGCACACCCCACCACCAACCTGCATCCCCGGACGCGCCATCGTGATCAGCCGCGGACAGGACCAGCTGATCCTCTCTGTGAAGCCGGACGGCTATGAAGCCGGACGGCTATGAAGCCGGACGGCTATATGGAACCTCCTGCGGGGAGCGCTGTACCGCGTGTGGGCGATCCTTCCCAGGATCGGCATGTCCCACCGGCTACGGAGCCCGGTATCAGCGGTCCGCCGGTGCCTCCGCCTTCCAACGCTTGCGTACCTCGTCGGTGATCTCGCCGATCTCGGCGGCCGGCTGCCCGATGCGGATGTGGTTGCCGAAAGGATCGCGCAGCGCGCAGTCGATGCCGTAGGGCTGCTCGATCGGCTCCTGGGTGAACTCGACGCCGCGGGTCTTGAGCTCCTCGTAGGTCTTTCGGCAGTCGTCGGTTCTCAGGATGAAGCCGAGGCCCATCGCGCCCTTGGTCACCAGGTCGCGTACCTGCGCGGCGGTCTGTTCGCTCATGGCGGGCGGGCCGGGCTTCTCCAGCAGGATCTCGCGCTCGGGCTGGCCGGGGACGCCGACGGTCAGCCAACGCATGAAGCCGAGATCTACGTCAGTGGTGACCTCCAGCCCGAGCTTGCCGACATAGAAGTCCACAGCTTGGTCCTGGTCGAGAACGTAGACGGATGAGTGTGTGATGGCGTTGAACATGCCGGCAACACTATGTAAGTCCATCCCGGTCCGCTTCTCCGAAACTGCTCGGTCGCAGCCATGCCATCCCGAAACAGGTCGGCACCGGTACCGGCCCGGCTCGCCGACGGTACGACGACGGCGACTCGCCGGCGACGGCGTGGAACGTCCGGCTGAAGGTGCCGAGGCTTGTGAAGCCGACGTCGAAGCAGACGTCCGTCACGCTCCGATCGGTCTCTCGCAGGAGCGCCATCGCCCGCTCGACACGACGCCGCTGCAGGTAACGGTGTGGCGTCTCGCCGAAGGTTGTGCGGAAAGCCCGGATGAAGTGCGCCGGCGAGACGAATGCGATCCGCGCCAGCGTGGGGATGTCGAGCGGCTTCGCGTAGTCGCGGTCCATGGCGTCACGCGCCCGTAGCATCCGACGGTTGCTGTCCTCCACCGACCGGTTCACGGACTGCTGCTGCTCACAGGCTGCCGCTGCATGCCGGCACTCTACCCACGTCCAGGCTGTTGTTGCTCATAGTGATTTATCCACTGCGGGGAGATGTGGCAGGCGACGACGAGTGCCGTCGTCGCGACCGCGGTGAGCGGCAGCGCGAACGGCCAGGGTGTCGCGGTCGCCGCCAGGACCGCGCCCGCGGTCACCGGAAAGCCCGCGTCGTAACGGGTACCCCGGCGGTGCGGTCGCACGTGCAGCAACCACACGCTGAGCAGGTACACCGCAACCGGAACGGTCACGGCCCCGCCCGCGATGCCGGAGCCGATGTGTGCCCTGTGCGTCGCGTAGTCGACGGCAACCGCGAGGCCCGCACCGACCGTCGCCGCGGAGGAGAAGATCAGGTAGTGGCCGTAGCCCCACAGGAAGGCGTTCCGGTTGGTGCCGGAGAGAAACCGGTGCGCCGGGTGGTCGAAGTACAGCCACCACATCGAGAACACGACGAACAGCGCGGACACGGCGAGCGCCGTCAGACCGTCGGACGCGGCATAGGCATGTTCCGCATCGAGGCCGGCCTGTACCGCGGCCGTCGCAGCCAGGATCGTCTCCCCGAGCACAATGATCGTGAACAGGCCGTACCGTTCGGCGATATGACGCGGATGCCAGGTGGTCGCGTGCGCCCGTTCGGCCCACACCGGCACGCTGAGCTCGGCGGCAACCATCAGAAGGAAACCCAGCAGGTAAACGCTTTCGGATAGCACCAGGAGGACAATCCAGCCTGCCCAGCAGGTGGTGATCCCGACGGCGAAGCGCAGCGCGGTGGTCCGTCCAGCGTCGTCGGAATGCGCGGCGCGCAGCCACAGTCCGGCCAATGCCAGTCGAATAATCCCATAGCCCAGCGTGACCACGACGAAGTCCCTGTCGTCGAACGCCCGCGGCACACCGGCCGCCACCACCAGCACCCCGGCCATCTGTACCAGCGTCGCGACCCGGTAAGGCACGTCGTCGGTGTCGTAGGCGGAGGCGAACCATGTGAAGTTCATCCACGCCCACCAGATCGCGAAGAACACCAGCAGGTAGGACACAGTTCCGTCGCCGATGTGGTCCTCGCTGACAGCGTGGTGCAGGCTCATGCCGGCGAGCGCGACCGCGACGACGAAACAAAGATCGAACAGGAGCTCAAGCGGCGTCGCGGCCCGGTGCGGCTCGGTTCCGCTGCGCGCCACCATCGGCCGGAGCCAGGAGCCCGCGGCACGGTTTGAAACGTCCTGGTTGTACGTGATATCGGTCCGGTCGTGCATGATGTGGTGACCTCCTCGACTGCTGAGGGGACAACCTTCTGGCAGCCGACGCACGCCGGGCGATGCCCCGGCTGAACGATCAGCATTCCGGCGGCCTGTCCATGAAGGTCTGTCATGCCTTGACTCCACTGAATGCAGGCTCCCCGAACTCGCCTGACGGTCGTCGGTCGACCCGTTCGAGTCGATATCGGGGGATCGACGGCTCGTCCAATCGACGGCTCATCCAGACGTGACGATCTCTCCTCGTTGCATGGTGGCGATATGCTCAGCCGGTCGGCGTGCCATCCACCAACACGGTGGTGATCGCGACCGGTGCGATGGTCAGGGGCGGTAGCTCAGTCGGTTAGAGCAGCGGACTCATAATCCGTCGGTCGTGGGTTCGAGTCCCACCCGCCCCACACCATCTGCGCAGGTCATGGGCCTGTAGGCGATCTCCAAGCGGTCGCACTATAGATCTTGCTAAAAATCTGCTAACGCCGCTACGTTGCGGGGATCCGAACCCACCCGGGCCGGACCCCCGCACCACCTCAGGAGACCGGCTGCAGCAGAAGCTCCGGGCAGGTCTCCTCCACCCACATGCGAATTTCCGCCGGGCCCTCACCGGTCGCGAGAAGCCGATAGGTGGCGGCGATCCACTCGGCAACCGTCATGCTGCCCTTCGCCCAGTCGCACAGCCGACAGGCGGGTTGGCGGTTCAGCTGGCCCTCCCCGCCTCCCAGCGCCGCCGGCACCACATGATCCCGCCCGTCAGTTGGACGGAGCAGGCAGTAGGCACACAGGCCCCCGTGAAGCTGGTAGGCGGCATGAGCCCTACGGTTCCGCTGCTCCGGGGAAAGAGTCACGACGTCGACTCGGCTGCGGAGGCCCACGCGGTGAACGTCAGCGTGGTCCGCTCCGGGCCCTGATCCACCCAGGTCAGCACCGCGCCGGCAGGTAGATAGCCTAGAAAATCCCGAAGATCCACCGCGCCGAGGCCGGCATGCACCGTAATGTGATATTCAGATCCGAGGCCACCTGTCAGATGCACCCGTGTCAACGAGATGGCCCGGCCAGCGCCCGGCGCACGGACCGTCGCCAGTGCGGAGCCGGCGGATTCAAACTGCGTCGGCAACTGCGTCGAAATGGTCATGACCGGTCCCCCTGGTTACGTAGCTGCTCGCGCGCTTCGGCGATCTCACGGCGGGCGGTCACCCGAATCGCGATCGCCTCACCGTCCTTCCGTCCTTTGATCGCTTCGAGCTTCCTCTGCGCAGTGGCGATCTTCTCCCGCAGCTCCTCCGCGGCGGCCATCAGCGACCGCCCTTCTTGACGATGACCGCCCAGTCCTTAGGGTCGCCGTCATGGTCGGGAATTTCCGGTGCGGTCGGCCACTGCTTGTCGGCGGTCAACGGGTCGCCTCTTCCAACTCCAAGGACGCCTGCATCCCGTGCTCGGCAATAAAGGAGATAAGTTTGGCAGCGGCAGTAGTCACCGGCACCCACCGCCCTTGCGCTGGACGGGAATTGTGCCGCGTGGAGACGGCTCATCACCACGCGGCGGCGGATTTAGGGCATGCTGAACCACGGGTTCGGCCTCCTAGCCAGGTCGGATCTAGGGCCCCGGCGTCAGCCGCCAAGCATCGGCGCCGGGGTTCGTGTGTGTAGTGGTGCAATCGCATCTAGAGCGTAGAGCTCACTAGTTAGCCGGTCAATGGTGGATATCTCCGAAGACGTAGACCATGTGCATGCGCGCCCCATCGGTCACCATGACCGTGACGTCGACGACCTCGCCGCCGCCGGTGCGGCAGGTACGCAGGGTCTCCACCACCGGATCGGCAGATGTCAAACCGAGGGTCTCCGCCTCATCCGTCAGTGGATGTCGGGCCAGCACCCGGTCCTGGGATGAAGTGATCGACCAGCCGGCACGGGCCAACAGCGCTGGCGCCATCATCGGTAGCCTCTCCGGACGTCCCAACTCGGGAACAGCCTCGGCTACGTGGGGCGGATAGTAGGACGTGGCGATCTGCACCGGTTGGCCATCGAGGAGCAGGAGCCGACGTCGCCACGTCACGATCGTGCCCGCATCAATCCCGAAGGCATCCGCGACCTCGATGGGAACTGCTTCTGCCCCGGCTCCGGTGGCTTGCTGGGTGCCGAGCAGGCCGTGTTCGGCGGCGATCTCTTTCCAGGTACGTCGCGTGCCGTCCGGGCCGGGGACGGTCATCGAGTCCATAACGTTGATCACCGGGCGACGGATCCGGACGAACGTCCCAGCCCCTGGCCGACCTTCAACGAGCCCCCAGAGCTTGAGCAGCTGAAGCGCGGCCTGCGCTGTCGCGTTCGCGACGTTGTACTGCTCGCGAATTTCTCGGAGGCCGGGCGTCTTGTCGCCAGACCGGAGTTCTCCCCGTGTAATCGCCCCCCGGATGTCTTCTGCGATCGCTTGGTAGGCATGCCTACCCCTACCTCGGTCGATCATCGCCTTGTTCCCCTCGCGCGCCGAAACACTGTGCTAGTTATCTACCTTACGGTAGCTAACTCCTGTTGGCGCGAGTTGTTGACGCGATCCCGGCGTGAGCCTCGGATTTGACATCCCCTACCCAAGTAAATGTAACTGCCTGTAACCGCTCTAAGCTTCCCCCACCGTGTAAGACCTTTGGGGGGACCATGACCAATTACGGACAGTCGGGCGGACAGCCACCGCCACCATGGCAGCCGACGCAACCGCCATACGGGCAACAGCCCACATCGCCAGACAGCAGTCGGCCAAGATGGCGTCAGCTCGCAGACAAGATCGGAATCCAACCGCCGAAACCGCCAGCAATCCCGCGGCCCGGCCTCCCGAACCTGCCCCAGCGCAGACGACGCCAACGGCCACGCTTCGCCATCGGCTGCGGCACCACCCTCGGCATCGGCCTGGTCGGCATCATCCTCATCGTCATCCTGATCCCCGGTGAGAAGATCACCGTTCCGAACGTTGTCGGGCAGCGGCTGGACGTTGCGCAGCGAACCCTCGGCCCGGACTTCACCAGCCAGTCACGAGACGCGACAAGCCAAAACCGGATGCAGCTGATCGACTCCAACTGGACGGTCATCCGGCAGGATCCGGCCGCAGGCAAGGCTGTGGCGAAAGGCTCGCTCATCATCCTGTACGCCGACAAGGTCGAGGCCCCTGCAGCCCCGGCCACAACGTCGCAGCCGACGACAGCAGCCACCGACGACAGCAGCCATGACCTGGCCATCACCTCATGCCGGCCCAACATCAACGGAACAGTCGCAGCCACGGTCGTAGCCACCAACCACGGGCCGACCATCCGCGGCTACATCTACACGATCCACTTCGTCGGCAAAGACGGGACCGGCTTCGGGGACTTCTCAGGCTCGATACACGCGGTCCGGCCCGGAGAGCACTCTCTGCCGGAGATACCGGCCGGTGTCGAACAGGCACCCGCCAGCGGCTACGACTGCCAGCTGGCCGACGTGAAGGTTATCGAAGCCCGGTAGGCTTTGCTGCCAGTCGTGTTGCAATGACAGCTATCCGTAACTAGGTTAGGTTCAGTGAGTGGGCCCACCGAAAGGGCGAGCGCACGAACGTCGGCTTGCCGACATGTCCGCGGCGCTTCCCGAACCCAGAGACTCCACCTGGCAAGGCGTTGCAAACCCTGACAATCGTTGCACCTCGCCGCAGAGAATCAACGAAACGGCGCGGGTCCACCAGCGCATCGACTACGACGACCAGTGGGTGCTTGTCGACTTCGGAAGTCATGTGACCATCATCGCAGTCACCCCCGACCCGCCGGACGCAGGAGAAGGCACGCCACTCCACGACGACTCTCCCATGGAGATGCTCGTACTCCTCCTAGTGTACTGC
>NZ_CAAAFR010000166.1:11262-12020 GCF_900634745.1 Protofrankia symbiont of Coriaria ruscifolia | reverse complement strand
TCAGCACGGGGATGACCTGCGGGCTGTCCGCGGCCTGCCCCGCGGTCAGGACGAACGCCAGCGGCCGGCAGTTGCGGTCGGCGGCGAGGTGGACCTTGCTGGTCTGCCCGCCCCGCGACCGCCCGAGCAGGGCGGCTGTCAGCCGGAGCCTGTGTCGGCGCCGGCGGCGCCGGCGTTCTTCCCGCCCGGGGTCGTTTCCGGCGTTCTGCCCGTCGTGTTCCTCCGAGGCGCCCCCTTGTGCCGGGCCTTCCCCTCTTCCTCGGCAGCGGCCTTCTCCAGGGCGGTGATCACATCCCCGTCCCAGGTGCATCCCGGCAACGTCGTGATGGGCCCGGGCGGTGGTGGAGTCCACGCCGACCACCGACAGGTCCACCGCACCGCACCCCGCGTCCCGGCCTCGGCGATCAGGCCCTCCAGCAGGGCGTCGAAGACACCGGCGTCCCGCCACTGCCGGAACCGGTTGGACACGGTCGACCAGGCACCGAACTCCCTCGGCATCTCCCGCCACTGCCCACCCGTCCGGAACCGCCAGACCACACCCTCGAACGGCCACCGCAGCCGCTGCGGGTACGGGCCAAACCCGCCGATCGGCAGGTAGGGCTCGATGAACTCCCACTCCTGGTCTGTCAGTTGCGCCCGCGTCATGCACGACGGTCTACCCGGTCAGACCCGCCACACCAACGAACCCCACAGATCGATCACAACCCGATACACGCCCTAAGCGTCCTCGCATCAAGCGCATGGCACGGTCGATCGCA
>NZ_CAAAFR010000166.1:8994-11198 GCF_900634745.1 Protofrankia symbiont of Coriaria ruscifolia | reverse complement strand
GAACCCCACAGATCGATCACAACCCGATACACGCCCTAAGCGTCCTCGCATCAAGCGCATGGCACGGTCGATCGCATAAGCATCCGAACCATGTCCCCGGCTTCCCGGATCTCCTCCCGCCGTGCCGTCGCCGCGCTGGTCCTGCTGCTGGCTCTGCCGACGGTGGCCAGTTGCGGCTCGTCGTCCACGCCGACAACTGCCGCCGGGAGGCACGACCGCAAGTAGCCCGGTACCGGTCGAAAGCAATCCGCCCGGGGACATCCCGGACAGCATCGCGTTCGTCCCATATCGCAACGCCGTGGGCGGCTATGGGCTACGCCACCCAGAAGGGTGGGCGCGGACGGAGGGTGGCACCCGCATGCTCTTCACCGACAAACTGAACGGCATCGCCGCGGACATCACCCCGGCCGCGGCTGCGCCCGCCGAGCAGACCGCGGCGGCGACGGACGTTCCCCGGCTGCGCGCGGCGGTCCCCGCGTTCGAGCAGCGCGGCATCTCCCCGGTCACGCAGCGGTGTGCGCATCGTCTTCCGGCGCAGCTCCGACCCTGTCGGATGCCAGAAGTCGCCCTGGGCCTGTGATCTGGGGTGATGTGACGGCGTGGCTGTCGGCATGATGGTCAGCTGCGTCGGTGCGCCTGCTATATCTGATCTTCGTTCGAATCTGTGGCTGGCTGGTTCTACTCGGCCGTTCGTCGGCGTCCAAAGACCTGGAATTGCTCGTGTTGCAGCATGAGGTCGCCGTGCCGCGCAGCACCCACCCGAAGCCCCGGTGGGACTGGGCGGACCGGGCGGTACTCGCCGCACTGATCCGACACCTACCGAGAAGGCTGCGGGCGCACCAGGCTGGTCACCCCGGGACCGTGTTGCGGTGGTATCGCCGTCTGGTCGCACGGACGTGGACCTATCCGCACGGTCGGGACGACCACCGGTCAGCACGGAGATCGCCACGCTGATCGAGCGGCTCGCTACCGAGAACACGGTGTGGGAATACAAGCGGATCCAGGACGAACTGCTCAAGCTCGGCTACCGGGTCGGCGCCTCGACGATTCACCGGGTCCTCCAAGACCTCCGGATACCCCCGGCACCGAAACGTTATACCGACACGACGTGGCGGCAGTTCCTGCGGACGCAGGCGTCGGCCATGCTGGCGGTCGATTTCTTCCACGTCGACTGCGTGGTCACACTCCAGCGTTTGTACTGCCTGTTCGTCATGGAAGTCGGCTCCCGGTATGTCCACATCCTTGGGGTGACCGCCCACCCGGATGAGCAGTGGACCACCCAGCAGATCCGTAACTTGGTCATGGACCTCGGCGATCGGACGGCAGACTCCCGGGTCCTGGCCCGTGACCGGGCCGGGCAGTTCACCGCGTCGTTCGACACGGTCTTGGCTTATACCAGCGTCGAAACGGTGAAGATCCCGCCCCGAACTCCCCATACGGACCGAGGTCACCGACCGCATATCGATCTTCAGCAAACGTCACCTGCGTACCATCCTCGCCGAGTACGCGGCCCACTACAACGGACGGCGACCCCATCGCTGCCGTGACCTTGCGCCACCACGGCCCGACCACCCCGCGGCCGACCTCTCGCGGCGGCACTGTTGCATCCGCCAGGATGCAACAGTGCCCGACGAACGTCGATCCGAGCCCAAAGCGTGGGGCTCAGCAAGAAAATGATCACAGCTGTCACCCGAACCGCCTGTGCCACAAGGGTTTCGGTGGACCATGTGTACCAGCATCCGAACCGGTTGATTTTGGTTGCTGGCCCTGAAATCACTGTCCGGCCGGTCGCTACCCGGGCCGTGACCAGGGACGATGCCCGATGGCCACGCCGACCGTCGCCGCATCCGGCGAGTCGAACAAGGGTTCTTGGCCGCCAGCAGCGGGCGGGCCGTCGTGCTGTGGAACATCGCCACCGACTCCGAGCACGCCCGTCTCGTCGGCCACCGCACCTGGGTCCGAAGGATCGCCGCCTCGCCGGACGGCTGGCTGATCGCCACCGGCGACGACGACGGGGACATACGACTGTGGAACCTCGCCGACGGCACCGAGCACACCACCATCACCGGCCGCCTCGGCAAGGTCACCGCCCTCGGTGTTCGCGCCGGACGGCCTTTTCCTCGCCGAGCACCGCGCTGTTCTACCTGCCCGCGTGCCCCCTCCCGGCCGGGCGCGGGTTGGATAGATACATCCGCCCTGCCCGG
>NZ_CAAAFR010000166.1:0-8743 GCF_900634745.1 Protofrankia symbiont of Coriaria ruscifolia | reverse complement strand
CCTCCCGGCCGGGCGCGGGTTGGATAGATACATCCGCCCTGCCCGGCCGGCAGTCAGCGTTCCTTCGCTTGCTCGACCTCAACCGGTTTCCACGGTCGTGTCTGTGGGCAGGATGCGGAGAAGCTCGTCGATCTCGTCGTGCGATCCGTGGGCCTGCGTCATCGCCTGAGCGGCGGCAGTAGCCGCGACCTTGGCGACCTGAACGATCTCGACGGCTCCGTTGGCGACGTGAAGGTCAAAGGTCAGGCCGGTGGCCTTGCTGAGCTTCGCCAGCGTTTCGAGCCGTCGAGAAGGGATCGCTCGGTCATCCACCGTCCGAGTCGGCGTCGGTTGTCGGCCATCCCTGCCTGCGTTCGTCAGTTCATCCGGGTGAGGCGCAGCACGGGGATCGTGCGGGTCGTCATCTTCTGGAACTCGCCGAGAGCAGGGACCATCGTCAGGATGTCCGCCCAGACGGCATCCCGTTCTTCCCCCGTGATCTCATTAACCACCACGGAGAATGTCTCGGTGCTCACCTCGACGTCAGTCCGCGGGTTTGCCATCAGGTTGTGATACCAGGCGGGATTCTTCGGTTCCCCCTCGTGGGAGGCGACGATGACCATACGCCCGTCTTCCTGCGGGAAATACATCATGGGCGACACGCGCTTCATACCCGTCTTCGCCCCCACGTGGTGGACGAGGATGATCGGTGCGCCCTCGTAGGGGCCGCCAACGCGTCCCCCGTTCGCCCGGAAGTCCTCAATGACCTGCTCATTCAGGTTCGGGACGTTCGCCAGGTCCTTGAAGTCCTTCACGTCGCGCAGGTTTGTCATGACACTCCTTGGTTCCTCTGCCTCACTTGGATTCGATCCGGCCCAGCGGGTTGCTGCTTTCCGACAGGGTCTTTTGCGCCGCCGGCCAGATGGAATCATCAATGCCGAGCGCATGGCGGAGGTAGGCCCAGGTGAGCCACTGGATCAGGGCCACCCGTTCGGGGTTCTCGTCCGTTGTTTCCCTGGCGTCGTAGCCGGTGATTCCGCCAAGCGAGTGTTCTGCCCCGAACAGGGTGAGCAGGCTCTTGCTGCCAGGGCTCAGGAAGTACGGGTCCGTCATCCACTCCGGCCCCCGGACGCTCAGCGGGAGGTCATCGTGATCCCCCGCGACCACGAGGGCCGGCCTGGCCATGTCCGCGAAGCTCGGGTTCCTCAGCCACGGGAAGTTCTCGGCCGCGAACGGCGTCAGGTCGGCCCCGCCCCGCCCGGCCGTGGCGAACAGCACGCCCGCTGTGATCCGCGAGTCGGACAGGTCCTCCGGCTCCTTGCTCTCCGGACCCGGGACCCGCAAGCCCAGCAGGATGCCCGCCGTCTGGCCGCCGAAAGAGTGCCCAGCAGCGGCGATACGGCTCCGGCCCAGGCGCCCGGCCAGGCCGGGAACGGCGGCTTCCAGGAGATCAAGATGATCAAGAATGCGCTTCATGT
Organism: Protofrankia symbiont of Coriaria ruscifolia; assembly: GCF_900634745.1. Taxonomy (NCBI): domain Bacteria; kingdom Bacillati; phylum Actinomycetota; class Actinomycetes; order Frankiales; family Frankiaceae; genus Protofrankia; species Protofrankia symbiont of Coriaria ruscifolia. The sequence goes on along the minus strand of NZ_CAAAFR010000166.1, from coordinate 7,286 downwards.
CCTCAACCCGGAAACGCCACAGCCGTGGCGTGCGGGGATCGCCGGGCTGAAGGCCCACGGTCCTGGAGTCGAGATGAGTGGGCTGAATGACCGCGAAACCGTGAGCAGCCCAGAAGTCGGCCAGCGGGCCGTAGCCGTCCAGCGACGATCCGAAGCCGTGGGAGAAGACGACAACAGGCAATTCCCGCCCGGTCACCGGAGCTGACACCCGCACCAGGAGGCCCTGACCCCGGCCCGGGGCCGGTACCTTTACCGGTTTCACCGAGACGATTGGAGCGGGTGCGTCAAGGGCCGTGTTCGTCATCGTGACGCCCGTTCCGGTCATTAAAGATCTCCCTCTCGGCCATTTCGCGGCTGATATGGCGTACGGGTGCGCAGCCTTCGGTGAGATACGCTAGAACCTGACACTGATGTCAGAGGCAAGAAGCGTGACCCAGGTCATACCAGGGGGAACGGTGCGCATCGGCGAACTCGCCGCCCGAACAGGCGTCAGCGTCCGAGCGCTGCGGTACTACGAGCAGCAGGACCTGCTGGCCGCCGAGCGCAGCCCCGGCGGCCAGCGGCACTTCCCGGACAGCGCGGTCGACCGTGTCCAGCTGATCCAGCAGCTGTTCACCGCTGGGCTGCCGAGCAAGTCGATCGTGGACTTGCTGCCATGCGTCGTGAACGGCCGGGCCACGCCAGAGCTGCTTGACCGGCTCTCAACCGAACGGGATCGCATCGACCAGCAGATCGCCGATCTGGTCAACACCCGCGACAGGCTCGACAGTCTCATCAGCAACGTCACCGCGAACTGGCGAACAGGAAAACGCTGCCGACCCCAGCGACCGCATGACGACCGGCCGACCCGGGCATGCTGAGATGGCGTTGAGCCGCAACCATGGCTCGCGTGAGCGGCGGCCACGTCTTGAGGCGCGAACACGCTGAGCCGATCTATGGGATCAGATGTCACTCACAGCAGCCGCTGGAGGGTCGCCGGGCGAGGAGCATTGTTCCGTACGAACCGGCAAACGAGGCGGCCCACCTGCCTGTTGGCCTACCTCCGACCGTCCCGACTGATAGCTCTAACCTATTCGTCCAGGTCAGACGCTAGCTACGGAACGTGGTGGGGCGGGTGGGTGGGACTCGAACCCACGACCGACGGATTATGAGATCTTCGGATACTCCTCTGTAGTCGTCCACAGTCGTCCGCCGGTCCAGGTCACGCCCAATGCGGATTCCGCTGGCGTCCGGGCTAGTCCGCCGTTGTCCGCTGGCTTGGCTGCCATCCTGGCTGCCAACGGATGATCGATCCGTCTGCCGGCGTCGGCTGCGCTCCGGTTTGCGCGTCGTCGGCGCCCCGACGGCGACAGCTCCTGAGCTTTCGAGTAAACCCGCACTGCACGACACGGACCGGTGCCGACCGCGCCTTCCTCCTTGGACCGCCACGGGATCAGTACCACCAGGCCCAACGCCCAATCAAGATTGGGCGACGAGAAATCCACGGAAAGGCAACTATCGCTGTCACATCTGGCCCACTGACACCGCTGTATCGAGATAAATGGCCTTGCTGTAGCATCCTTGATCATGGCAATCAGAATGAAATGTTCGTTCGAAATTTGTGATCGAGAATCAACACACGGAGATCTCTGTCAGAGCCATTACAATCAGAGAAGAAGAGGAGTCGAGCTGACGCCTCTTCGACCCCTCATCGGGCAAGTAAGGGGCTGCACATTCGAAGGAAGGTGCGACCGCCCGCACCTTGCCCAAGGACTCTGTCGCGGACATTATGGTCAGAAACGCGCCGGCAATGATCTGACGGTACTCCCGGCCGCGAAGGAAGAAACTTGCACATTCGATGGCTGCCTGCGCCCGCTTTACGCCCGCAGGCTGTGCAGTGCACATTATCAGCAGCTCAGAAAATCCGGCTCACTGTCGCCCCTATACGACTGGGTTATCCAACCTGATGATACGTGCAACGCCTTGTCTGACTGCGAGCGACGTCCGGTCTCGGCCGGCCTTTGCCGTTCCCACCACGAGCAGAGAAAGCGGGGACTACCATTCACGGCTTTGCGACCGCTAACCTCGCCCGCCGACAAGTGCCTGGGGCCCGAGTGTGTGCGCAAAGCAGAGAGTGCTGAGCAGCTTTGCAAGTCACATGGCATGATGCAGCGACGCGGCCAGACGCTAGCGCCCCTGGTACAACGCACCAGTCCCGAGGAAGGTGCAGAACTTATTGGGCGCGGCGTGTACTGGTGCACCTTCTGTCAACAAGAACTACCCTTGTTAAGGTTCACCTTGGATGGCCAACGCCGGCTGCCGCGAAGTGCCTGCAAACTCTGCCTAGGAATCGACACGAGAGCCAGGAAACATCAACGCTCATTCTTGGATATTCATCAGCTCTTCGAATTCCAAGGTTACAAGTGCGCGATCTGCGGGATCAGCCATCAAGACGACGCCGGACTTCACCTTGATCACGATCATCGATGCTGCCCCAAGAAGGCCGAGTCGTGCGGGAAATGTATTCGTGGACTGCTTTGCTGGGGCTGCAACGGAGGAGTCATCCCTTGGTACGAGCGCATCCGTGGAACTGAGGAACCCTACGCACCTCTGGAGAAATATCTGGAGAAACCTCCTGCAAGGGCGCTCGGTCTAATCGAGTTTTTTTAGGTTGCCACCGGTTAGAATGCGCGGCTTTGGTCGGGGTCTCTTCCGGTTCATGGTTAGATTTCTCCGCGAGGACCAAGTTACCTCCGGGCTGGTTGGCGGCTGCGGCCGTCCGCAGCGACGTCGCAGTTGCGAGGCAGCGAGATGCAGACTGAACCATTTGTCAAAGTGCTCTAGGACCTGAAAAAACTTCTCAACGATGCCGCCGCAACCAATGGGATGGCCGAGATGGGGTTGAAGCTCATTCCCGAAAGTCTTGCGAGAGTTCCACCCTCCCCGGAGAACCCGGACCCTATCTGTCACTTTGGTATCGGTGATCCCAATACCCCTGAACTCCTACTCGTATGCAGCCTGGAGGTTTTCGGAGCTTATTAGGCAGATCGCGCCAGGAGGGCCGATTGGGGCGGCCCTAGGCCCAATGCCGTTTAGCTTGTGTCGATCTTGATTCTGGTTGGTCACGCGGCGCGTGGGGCGAGTGGGTGGAGTCGGACTGTGGCGGGACCCGGGTGGCGGATCGAGGCGGGCTCGTCGTGCTTCTTGACGCGGTAGCTTCCGCGTGCGGCTATCTCAACGGCTGACCTATTCAACAGACTTTTGGGAGCGGAATACTCTGCCTGCAATGAGTGCATGTAGCTCGCGACCCGATACTGGCCGTATACCTGCATAGCTGCGAAGTGGGATCATGAACGAGGATCCCATGCCTTTTCCTTCGATGGGCGCACCCTCCACAATAAAAGGCTTAGATTCATCCGCTTGAGGAGGAATGTCGATAAGTAGAATATCTCCCGAACCTGCCGATACCTGGTGCACCGTCAATCCCGAGACTGGAGGGTAAAGGCGCGCGGCGAGGTGGTCATGCATCCTTTGAACTAGGTTTGCAGGCAAGTTTGGGAAAGGAGTCATCTTATGAATTACATCAAGCCCGCCGCGCTTTCTTGTTCGGTAGCCAAGCGCCAGAACGCCGCCTGATGGAGAGTTTGCAAACTGTGCAACATCTTTGGCGAACTCGATCTTCCCTCGATCGCTATTGAAGTCGTATATCTCCGACTTAGCATCCAGCCATTCGTTCTCCGCCACACCGACTAGCGCTTCTGGATATCCGGATTCCACTACGCGAACTACTGCGCTGCGCCCTATCTTGCGGCGATCTCGGGGCAGTTGAGCCACGAGGTCGAGAACCTCCGCTGCCTCCCAGACATTTGCAAGGCGAATATGAGGAGAGTCGAGCATCGCTCCAATATCCCAAAAGTATTCGCCGCCATCGCTTTCGGCGCTCGCGCATACGGACTTCGCTCGAATCCTTTCAAGTGCCTCCACAGAGTCGGCGCGCATCAGTTCGGATGATTCGTCTCCTTCTCGCCTTAGTAGGAGACAGGCAAACTCGATGTGGCCGCATTCATGCAAGTAGACCAGACAAAACGGCCAACGCGAGCCGCTGGAATTCTCGGTTTCAGAGGCGATTGTTATCGTCAAATACGGGTTGCCCCGATGGCGTTCCTCCCGAATCTGACAGTCGGGATTGCCCGTCATCAGCTTATCGCCCCGTGAAAGGACGAATACTAAAAAGTCTTGTACAGAAAAATCGTGGAGAAGGGTCGGCTTGCAGTCGATAGTCCATTCGACCGTTGACCGCTCTATTCGTGTCGCAAAAAATTTTTCCCCGTTCTCCGAAGTCAAGATGATGTCATGCGCATTGCCTCTCTCGGCGACCGTCTCGATTCGGAAAATGTGCGTCACGAAGGGAACTGTACCAGAGTCTTAGGTATTAGATTGCGAATTACTCGCGTTCTTAAGCGGGATGACGCGACGCGCCGGCGAGCATGGCCCGCCAGGGCCACGCGCAGCCGTCGCGCGGCGCAGGCTCGCGCCGCTCCTTGATCCTAAACAGGTAGATTCGGCAAAGCAGCGAAGACTGGTTCCCAGAGGAAAACGTCGGTTCTCTCCGTCGGGCGGATGATGTTGGTCGGCAGAACGGTCACGCCGTACTCGTCGAGAAGCCGGATGCTGTGATCGAACGCCGGATGCGCGGTCAGGGTGTCCTTGGCATAGGGGGCGACGACGACCGGCAGACGCAGCCCGATCGCCTCGTGGAGCACGCCCAAGGCGGCGTTGTCGCTGATCCCGGCCGCCCACTTGTTGACGGTGTTGAACGTGGCGGGCACGACCGCGACGGCATCAGCCGGTGCCGCGCGCGGCTCGTCCGGATGCCGGGGCCTGGCCAGCACCAGACTCCCACTTACCCGGGTCAGGGCATCGACGTCGAGCCAGTCGGCGGCGGTCGGGGTGAGGACGACCCGCACCGACCATCCCAGGTTCCGGGCCTGGCGGACGAAGCCGTCGATCTGACGGGCGGGCGGTGCCGCGCACACCACCGCGTAGAGCACCGGTGAGCCGGCCTCGGTCGGCATCAGGCGGCGATACCAGCCCGGTCAGCTACCCCGCGCAGGACCGGGAGCGTCGACCCACGGGCCCGCCGCAGCATCGTGCCCACCACCTCCCGGGCCTGGGCGTGGAACCGCAGAACCTGCGGCGCGAGACGTTCGATTTCCAACACGTGCACGGTGGCCGTGGCGTCGTCCCGCAGCCGGGCGTGGGCGTCCGCGACCTCGACGTGGACCTGTGCGCGCCGGCCCACCAACGACGACGGGAGCGCACTCGTGTCGATCCGGTTACCGATCTCGACGGCGCCGGTCGGTGCGTCGCACACCAGCGACACTCCCAGGGCGTGCAGCGCCACGTTTGTCGGCCCGAACCCGGACCACAACCGGTTACCGTCCCCGCCCAGCCGCTTCGCGTCCTCGGCCGCACAGGCGAGTCTCCGCCTGGCCTCGGCCCGGTCCTCTCGGTATGCGGCGGTCATCGCCGCGAGCAGGAACAGCGCGCCCCGCGCGGACAGGAAATCCGGGCTGTGGCCATCACCGGTACGGGTGAGCGTTTCGGCGGCCTGCAGGCTGATGCGTTCCGCGTCCTGCCACCGTCCGGTCTCGTGGAACACGCAGGCGATCTGCCGGTGGGCGGTGGCGGCGAGAGCGGGCGCGTGCGCGGTCAGGGCGGACTGTGCGGCCCGGTCCGCGCAGACCCAGGCAAGATCATGATCCTTCAGTTTGCTCGCGAGTTTCGCCGCCGCCAGGTAGGTGACCGACCGGGCGGTGTGGAGGTCTTCGGCGCGGGCGAACGCCGGAACCTCGACGATCAGACCGTCAAGGTCGGTCACGGCATCGGGGAGCAGCACCGCTGCCGCGTCGTACTCGGCTGCCTGGTAGCGGCGATGGGCCTCCCGGGCCGCACACTCCAGCTCCATGACACCCGTCGGAGTCGGCTCGTGGGCATGCCGCCATCCCGCCGGCGTGGTCACCGCGGCCCGCAGTCGGTTGAGGATTTCCGGGCGTTCAGCGGAGACGGTGGCAGCCCCGGCCGTCGTGCCGGGCACGGGTAGGGCTGCGGTGGCGCTGACGACCGCTGCCGCGCGGAGGAACTGTTGCCGGTCGACGTCCGTGCCTCCGTTCGCATTCCGTGCCGGGCGGTGGAAGCCGAGGTCCCGGTCGGTCTCAACCCGCAGGATCGCCCGCAACGCCTCCCGGTAGCACCGCTGCGGCCAACGGATGACCCCGCGTTCCAGCTTGCCGATGTAGTTCCCGTCCACCTCGGTGATACGGCCATCCCGGTGGAACGTCCAGCGGTTCACCCGCTCGGCCAGCTCCTGCCGCGACAGCGGCTCCCCCGGGATTTCGGCAGAACCGGTGCGCAGCCGGGCGGCGCGCAACTGCTCGTTCGATGACACCGCAGCCCGTCTCACAGCGTAAGCGTACAAGTGCGGACACGACCTGACGGGTCTTTGTACGGCGCGGGCGTGCGGACTTCCGATCCTCCCCCGGTATCCCCCGAGTATCCCTCCGGGATCTCCCACGGTGAACGTCCCGACGGGGAGACGAACGCGATGAACTTCCGGCAGCGGCTCCAGCCCCGGGCTGACAGCGGTCCCCCGGCACGGCGCCGCACCTCGCTGGTTCCGGGCGGGTGCCTTCCCGGGCCACACACGGCCCGCCCGGAACCAGCCCTTCTCCTTCCCCGACCCACGGAGGCGATACACGTGCACGACAAACAGGCGTTGTACGGGCTGGTCAGGTTCGCCGGGGCACACCAGCGACAGGTCACGGGCATCGTGCTGGTCTTCGAAAACGCCGCCGCGGCCGACCAGTTCGCCCGCACAGCGGGCATCGACGACTACGCGGTCGGCCCCGTGGAATTCCTCGCGACCACCACACCGGCCACCACCCACCAAGCCGAAGCCAACCGGTGACCGAGCAGAACCTCCCCCGGACCGTGGCGGCGCTACGCGCCTACGCCCTCGCCGTCCTCGCCCGCGACGCCGCCTACGACCGCCACCCCCACGGCGACCCCGTCCTGCTCACCACCGACATGCGCCGCGGCCTGCACGCCGCCCTCACCGCCACTCCCTCACCCCTGCGGACCTCCGGACCAGCCACCACCCCCGGGGAACAGACCGCCTTCCACGCCGGGATGCGGGCCGCCCTGGATGCCGTCCATACCGCCATCGCCACCGCGCTCGGCCCCGACCAACTCCGCAACCGCCGGCGCGTCCACACCCGGCAGGCCCGCCCCTGCACCACCCCGCGGAC
>NZ_CAAAFR010000165.1:0-15323 GCF_900634745.1 Protofrankia symbiont of Coriaria ruscifolia | reverse complement strand
TGCGGATCAAGGTCGGTCCAGGCCCGCATGGCGCCTGCGTCTGGCCCCAGCCCGGCCGTTACTCCCTCGGCCACACCGGCATCCTGCGCTGACCGGAGGTCCTCCTCGACCTCGGCGAGCAGGCCCGCCGGGCCCTCTACCTGCCATCGGTCGGCTCCCCGTGGCCGTGGCATCCTGCGGTCCGACCGTATTTCCACGCATCCGCCACGCGATCCGTTGCCAGATCCGGAACCGGACAACGTTGGCGGCCGGCGCCTCTCATCTCGGTTGCATCCTTCGGCGCGACTCTGGACTCATGGTTCTAACATGCCTGGAGTCGGATAGGCCGCGGCTCCTTTTCGCCGGACCTGTGATAAAAAGATGGAGTGGCTCAACAACGCCGCTGTCACTGCGAGACAATTTTGCGTAGCCCTGGAATGCTAGACTACTCTTGCTCCCCTCACCTTGTGAATCCGGCTAAGCCATCAGACCCAGGAACGTTCCTCCAAGTTCCTCCAAGCCGAGCTGGGGATACAATAAGCGCTTCACAGCGCACACCGCGCGTGTGGCTCGTCGCTGCGCACGACTTCTTGAGTCGGGTATTCCAGGACTGCACATCCCGTCGATCATCAGGCTGAGCCGGTCCGCCTCACGCACCCATGGCAGAACATGCCAGGCCTGTCCAGGTGGGGAATCACCCGACCCGGACGAAATCCCCTCGCAGATGCACGGGCAGCCGGGTGAGCGGGGCGGGGGCAGGTCCACCAAGGACGGCCCCGCTGGCCGCCGAGTAGACAGCGCCGTGGCAGGGACAGCTGAACTCTTGGTCCGAGATGTTGAAATCGACGGCACAGCCGGCGTGCGTGCACACCGCGGAGAAGGCGGCGAACCCGCCGGCCGGTAGGTGGATCAGCCAGGCCGGCTCTCCTGACTGCGGGATGATGAACCTTTTCGCTGATCCCTGATCGATCTCGTCCAACCGTACGACAGTGGTTTCGCCGTCACCCGCCGGATCGCCGGACATGGCCGTCGCCATTGGCCAGCGGGGAACCGCACGTCCACCGACTGCCCGTCCGATCCAGGCGGTCAGGCCTGCGGTGGCAAGCGCGGCGACAGCCACGAACCCGATTGTCACTCCGTGTCGCAGCCACGCGCGGCGGCCCGGGTCGTGGTCCGGCATCCGGCCCAACCAGGCATCCAGCGACAGCACCCCGGCGGACCCGACTGCCGTGAACGGCAGCCACATGACCGCGAAGACGATGTCGGAGCCGTAGTAGTACGGCCATGTGTGCCAGCTGACGGTAAGCAGGAACGTCAGGGAGAGCAGGGCGCCACCGACCGCGGCGAGCCGGGCCCACAGCCCGAGCAGAGTCCCGGTGCCGACCGAGATCTCACCCAGTGCGATCAGGACGCCGATCGTCCCCGTGTGCGGCCGGAACAGGCTGAGCAGCGCGCCGATAGGGCTGGTGTGCACGAGAGCCGCGAGTTGGTGCTGGACCGAGGTCGGAGATGCCGGGTCGAGGTAGGCCGGGTCGGCCAGCTTCTGGAGCCCGGCGAAGGTGAACGTAACGCCGAGGAACATCCGCAATGGCAGCAGTAGCCAGCCCGGTTCGGCGAGTCGGGTCCGCCAGCTGAGGCCGGTGGCTCGGTGCTTCCTCTTCGCGGTCGGTTTCACGGTCGCTGTAGGTTACCCGCTTCCCCTTGCCCAGGCACTACTGGTTGCCGTCAACCGATTTCGGAGTGCAGTACCCGGGATATGCCGGAAGGCCACCAAGATCGGTTTTGGATCGGGCGGGATGTCCTGTGTGGAGGGTGTTTACGGAATGCTCAGAAGACCGTCACCAAGCTCCGGCCCCTTTCGGCCCCCGCAGCGGGGACACGGTCGCCTACCCGGCTGTCGTCCCGTTAGGGCCGTCGGTGCCCGAGCTGGAGCGGCCATGGAACCGGTTGAGCGCCTCGTCGCCGGAGCGCAGCTTGCCGATCGTGGCTTTGCCATTGACGGTGTCGGTGCTGAAGGTCACGGCATCGCCGGCCTTCAGGTCGCTCACTTGCGCTTCACCGTTCTTGTCGATATCGCTGCTGCTGGTGACCGCGTACCCGGTCGTACCGCTACCGGTCTTGATGGTGACCGACGACGACCCGACCGCGGTCACGGTACCGCTCTGATCGAGGGCATCGCCGTGACTGAAGTCGTGGCCGGCGCCGAGGCGATCCGGGGCGCTCTGGGTCGTCCCCGTGGATGGGCTCGGGCTCGGGGACACCGCCGTCGCACTGAGGGCGCCTCCCAGAATCGCCCCGGCCACCACGCCGGCACCGAGCAGCCCCGCTGCTTTGCCGAGACGACGTCGCCGTGCAGGCCTGGTTCGTCGGTGATGACGGCGTCACCGCATCCCAGCCACGCCAGCCAGCCTGATCCGCCATGTCGCGCCTCCTCACGCACCGCCACCGTGGCGGCGCACACTAACCGTGAATCTCCAGGCTGTGCACCACCTGACATCCGGTTAGTAACCGTTTAAGAGGTTGGTGAGGGTCCGCTGTGTGTGGGTGTGGCGGCGATCGGGTTGCCCCAGTCTGGTCTCATCAGCAGTTCCTGAAGACCTTCCGGCAGCACGAAAAGATGATCGTGCCGCCTTGGGTTCAGGCGCCGGAGGCGGTGACGATACCGTCGGTGGCGAAACCCGCGATCAGACCGAGCAGGATTCCGTAAGCGAGCAGATCCATGCGTCGGCTCCTCGCCGCTACGGTGATCAGTTGGATGACGACGTAGAGGATCGACCCTGCCGCCAGTGTCAGGAAGGCCACGCTGAGGGCTTCGCTGGTGAAGCTGTGCCCGACAGCGGTACCGATGAATGTGGGGCCGCCGCCGATAAGACCCATGGTCAGCAGAAATCCCCAGCCGGGGCGGACGGGGATACCGTCGGTGTCGCCGGCCAGCGGTGCGACGATTCCGAATCCTTCGGTGGCGTTGTGCAGCCCGAAGCCGATGACCAGCAGGGTGGCCAGCGTGACTTCACCGGAGGCAGCGGACTGGCCGATGGCCAGGCCTTCAGCGAAGTTGTGTAGCCCGATCCCCACCGCGATCAGCAAGCTGAGGCGTTTCGCGGGGGACCACGCTGCCAGGCCGACCTGCCGAGCTGTCAGTTCCCCCGCGGCCATCGCGCCCGGGCCGAAGCGGCGTTCTCCCCCGGCGGCACGGCCCATCCACCGCTCATAGACCACCAGCGACAGCAGACCCACCGCGATCCCGCCGTTGAACAGTAGCCCGTAAAAGACCGCTCGGCCGAGGCCGTGGTGGTCGGTGTGTACCTCGGTCAGCGCCCCGTCGATGGGCTCCCAGGCCGCAGACAGTACATCCCACACCAGGAACAGCAACACGCCGACCGCCGCCGCGTTCAGGAGCGCACGCAGTGTGGGCGCGGGCCGTCTGAGCCGCCCTACCGGCAGGCCGAGCAGAATCGTCACTCCGGCGATGGCACCGAGTAGCAGTGTGCGGCCCAGACCCATATGCCCTCCTCCGACAGATCGATTAGGTTAAGCTGCCCTAAATCGTGCGCAGAGGCAAGTTTTTCCTGATGGGACTGTTGACCGGACGGTTCAGCGGTGGAAGCGACTCACCTCCGAGGCACCTACTGCTGGGTTCCTGAAGTCGGTGGTAGATCTGGCAAGCAGGGGTACGGGGTCGCTCTGAGGAGGAGCGCGTCATGCCCAAGGTGCTGTTTGCCCGGGTGCCGCGGGACGCGGCCGAGGAGAAGAAGATCCGCCAGTAGGCGGGTACCCGGCATGCTCCGGCCGACCAGATCCTCCGAGCCCGGATCATCACGGCCAGCTGGACCGGCCGGCGCACCACCCAGATCGCCGCCGACCTGGCCTGTCACCCCCAGACGGTGTGGACTGTGGCTGCACCGGTTCAATACCGGGGGCCTGGACGGGCTGGGAGAACGGCCGATACCCGGCCAGCCCTGTTGGCCAGCAGGGGGTATCGGTCGCTACTCGGCGCTGTGAGCCGTTCTCCATCACCCCGGCATCCAGGGACGTGCCCTTTCCGGCTCGGTGCCGCCCGAGCCGGCCTTTGCGGTGGGTCAGGCGAGCAGGTCGTGTACCGGTATCGGGGTGAGGCCGGCCGTGTGGAGGTTCGCGACGATCCGGGGAAACGCGGTGACGGTGCCCGGGTAGCCGAAATGCATGCTTACGATGGAGCCCGGTCGGGCGCCGGCCCGTACCCGTGCGACGACGGTGTCGGCTCCGGGAGAGGTGTAGTCGAGTGGGTCGACGTCGAAGTCGACGACCGTGCGGTAACCGGCGGCGCCGGCCTCGGTGAGGATCAACGGGGTGGCAGTGCTCGTGCCGGAGGGCCGGAAATAGCGGCCCTGCGTCGGAGCCAGTCGGGCCAGCACGTCCCGGCAGTTGATGATTTCTGTGGCCACCCGGTCGGCTGGTAACGCGGTCAGTGTCGGGTGGGTGTAGGTGTGGTTCGCCAGTTCGTTGCCGCCTGCCAGGATGACCGGGACGAGATCGTGGTGCTCATCCAGCCATTGGCCGACCGCGAACACCGTGATCGGCGCTGAGAGTCGGGCCGCATCGGCGAGCAGCTGACGGGCCAGCGAGAGATCCTGGCCGGCCTCGTGCGGGCCGAGGTGGAAGGTGAGCGCGACTCGCGGCCGGTCCCGCGGTCCGTTGGCCACCGCCACCGCGGTGCCTCCTGGAACCAGCCCCGGGCCGGTCGGGTCCGGAGCGGTCGATGCCGCCGCGGTCCCGGCCACCGTGCCGTTGCGGGCCGTGGCGGAGGTCGACGGCGTTGGCGCCGTCGGCGCGGACCGGGTCGACCCACCGGTGGCGCAGGCCGCCAGCCCTGCGGCCGCGACTGCCGTGCCGGCCCCGGCGAGGAACCGGCGACGCGAGGAAGCATGGCCGACCATCTCAGGCATGACGGCAGGCTACCCTGCGTGGTTAGCGGCCATCATCCGTGCCGCCGGCCGGGGCACCGTCGCATGGTCCTGGACGCGACAAGCAAACAGCAGACGAACCGTGCGCACCGGCTCAATCGTGGCGGTGCCGGGCACTCAACCAAGCCCCCGCCCCGTCGTCGCGACCATGCTCGGCTACCAGGACGACACCACGACCCGGATCGCGGCCGCCGCGGGCAGCCCCTGGATCCGCTACGCCCCCGGTGACCACAAAAGGTCATAGTAACCCTACTCTCAGCCAAATACCGGCCATTCGGTTGACGGAGTCTGCCCGTGGAGCACTCCCACCGTCTCTGGGGCGACGATCAGTCACCCGACATAGTTCCAAGATCCAGAGTCGTAGTACCGGGAAGAGAACCGACGCCCGACGGCTTACCCGCATCCCACCGCCGGCTGAGGGTTCAGCTTCCGTTAAGCAGCGTCGCGGCACGGTCGGTGTATGTGTACACGAAAGTTGCTGGCGGCCTGGAGGCTGACGCTGGTCGGGCTCTTCGTCGTAAGTGTCCTTGCCGCCTGTGGTTCATCCTCCGGCATCCCGTCGCTCTCGGGAACCCCTGGGAGTTCCGGATCGTCGGAGAACGCGGTTTCGCCTGCGGTGACCGGCGGGAGCGCCATACCTGACGGATCCCAGGCACCGGTCCCGGTGGAGAGGAACCCGCCGGGAGACATTCCAGACAACATCGCCTTCATCGCCTACGTGAACGCTGCGGGTGGCTATTCCTTCGTCCGTCCCGAGGGCTGGGCCGAGACGACGGCCGGTGCGCGGGTTCTGTTCGTCGACAAGCTGAACGGCATCGCCGCCGAGACGGTGGGTCGCAGCCAGGCGCCGAGCGTGGCCGACGCGACCGCCCACGAGATCCCGCGGCTGCGATCGACGCAGTCGGCGTTCGAAGCACGGTCGGTCGATCCGGTGAGCCTGCCGGCAGGGTCCGGTGTGAAGATCGTGTACCGGCGGAACTCCGCCTCCGATCCGGTGACCGGCAAACAATACCGCGACGAGGTGGAGGAATACCTGATCACCATGGGTGCGAAGACCATCCGTCTCGACCTCTACGGGCCGGTGGGCGCCGACAACGTCGACGCCTACCGCATGATCACGCAGAGTCTGAGGTTGTCGTGACCCTGCTGGAGGCCCGTGGTCTGCACCGGTTCTATCGGCGTGGGGGCCGGGTCGACAGCGAGGTCGCGGCGTTGCGGGATGTCAACCTGACCGTGCGAGCCGGCGAGATGGTGGCGGTCGTGGGTCCCTCGGGTTCGGGGAAGTCCACGCTGCTGGCGCTGTTGGCCGGCCTGGATGATCCCGACGGTGGCAGCGTGTGGCTGACCGGAGAGCGGATGTCGCACCAGTCGCCCGCGCGTCAGGCGCGGCTGCGAGGCCTTCGTATGGGCGTCCTCACGCAGGGAAGCGGGCTGATCAGTCACCTGTCGGTGCGGGAGAACGTGCTGCTGGCCGCCTCGTTCCGCCCGCGCCCGCAACCGGGCGGGACGCAGGCGGATCAGCTGCTGGAACGGCTCGGTCTGAAGACACGGCGGCATTCCCGCCCCTCAACGCTCTCCGGTGGGGAGACCGCACGCGCCAATCTCGCGGTCGCGATGATCGGCAGCCCCGCGGTGCTGCTCGCGGACGAACCAACGGCAGAGGTGAGCCGAGCCGAGGAGGCGGAAGTGCTGCGGCTGCTGTGTGAGGAACGCCCCGGCGACACCGCCGCCGTGCTGGTTACCCACTCGGCGGCGGTCGCGCGTGTGGCGGACCGAACGGTCACCATCACGGCAGGGCGGATCACATGAGGATGCTGGTGGAGGCCGTAGAACTGGAGATCTCGTATGAACGCACTCCGGTGCTGGACTCGGTGGATCTCACCTTGTCGGCAGGCGATGAGATGGGGCTCACCGGACGTTCGGGGAGCGGCAAGACGACCTTGCTGCTCGCGCTGGCCGGCTTGCTACCCGCGCGCGGGGTCGTCTCCTGGCCAGATCTCTCGCCTGATCCGCTGGTCCGACGCCGCCAGATCGGACTGGTGTTCCAGGCGCCCTCGTTGGTGCCCGAGCTGACAGCGGCAGAAAATGTGATGTTGCCGTTACGGCTACACGGCGAAACGCGGCGATCGGCCGTCACCGCCGCACGTACGGCGCTGGCCGACGTCGGCCTCGGCGAGGTCGGCCAGGCTCTGCCGGCGGAGTTGTCCGGCGGTCAGCAGCAACGGGTGGCGTTGGCGCGTGCTCTCGCGGGGGATCCGCTCGTGCTGCTGGCCGACGAACCAACGGGGTCGTTGGATCGCGTCACCGGCGCGGAGATGGTGGTGGTGATGCGTTCCCGGATACGCCGCGCCGGCGGGGCGCTGATGATCGCAACGCATGACGAGGACGTGGCTGGGTTGCTGCCCACCCGCGTCGAGCTGCGTGACGGCAGACTGCGCCCGACCGCGCCACCGCCTCTGACGACGATCTCCTCCGCCGTGCCGCGGTATGGAGCGGAGGGCGACCGGTGAGGGCCCTGTCATGGATCCGGGGCTTGGTGATGCGTTCCCCGGCCGCGGTGCTGGGCGGAGCCGTGAGCGTCGCGGTAACCGTGGCCTTCGTCGCCTCGCTGGTCAGTTTCATCAGCATCAGCTCGGCCGACCTGACGGTCCGGGCGGCCGCCCGCGTGCCCGTCGACTGGCAGGTCCAGGTGACGCCGCAGGGTGATCCCGCCCGCGTCGACGCCGCGGTCGCGCGGTTGCCTGATCTGCGAGCGCAGGTCGCCGTCGACCGTGTCGCGGTCCCCGCGCTGTCGGCGACGGGACCGGACGGCAGCCGCCAGACTGGTCAGGCCCAGATCCTGGCCATGCCCCAGAACTACGCCGGGGTGTTCTCCCGTGAGATCAAGCCGCTGGTGGGTAGCGCACGCGGTGTGCTGCTTGCCCAGCAGACCGCCGCGAACCTGGCTGTGGTTCCCGGCGGAAGCATCACCGTCCGCACGGCGGACGGTGCGATCTCGGCGCTCACTGTCGACGGGGTCGTTGACCTTCCCGCCGCCGACTCCCTGTTCCAGGTTGTGGGAGCACCGGCGAACGCCGGCGCGACGGCACCACCGGACAACGTCGTTCTGGTCCCACCGGACCGCTTCCCTGCGCTGGCGCGCGGCGGCACGGTGGTGCACCAGATCCATGTCGGGTTCGATCACACCGCCCTGCCGCACGATCCCGCCGCCGCAACGACACTCATCCGACAGAGAGACAACCACCTCCAGATCGAGGTGGCCGGCGGTGCCCTCGTCGGTGACAACCTGCAATCCGCGCTGTCCGGTGCCCGGGAGGACGCCCTTTACGCCCTCCTGCTGGTGCTGTTGCTCGGGCTGCCCGGTGTGGTGCTCGCCGCCGTGGTCGCCGTCCTGGTCGTCGCGCTGCGCGGCGAGCGCCGTCGCCGTGAGGTCGCGCTGCTGCGGCTGCGCGGTGCGGGGCCGGGAGCCGTCCTGCGGCTGATTGCCGGCGAGACCGCCCTGACCGCGTTCCTCGGGGCGGCGTTGGGCCTGCCGATGGCGTGGCTCGCGATCCGCCTCGTGTTGCCGGCGGGTAGCCATCTCGTGCCCGCTTCGACGTGGACGGCGCTCGGCATCGGGGTCGCGGTAGCCGCCGGAACCCAACTGGGGCCGGCGATTCGGGTGATGTTGGACCGTCGGGCCGGAACAGTCCAGGCTGACACGTCGCTCGCCCCGCGCGACCGTGCTCCCTGGCCGCTGCGGTTCGGCCTCGACTGGATCCTCCTCGCCGGGGCCGCGGTGACGTTCTGGCTCACCTCTCGTGGCGGTTATCACGTCGTCCTCGCCCCCGAGGGCGTCGCCACGACCTCGGTGAACTACGCGGCTCTCCTGGGCCCGGCCATGGCATGGCCAGGGCTGGCGCTGCTGGTCTGGCGCGTCAGCGCCGGATGGTTCGGTCGGCGCACCGGGCGGCTGTCCCGTGACCGCCCCGGACACGCACCCGAGCTGGAAGCGGCGTCGCTTCGACGACGTCGCCACATCGTGGCGCGCGGCGCGGCCGGACTCGCCGTCGCTCTGGGCCTCGCGGCATCCACGGCCGTCTTCACGTCCACCTACGATGCCCAGGCCCGCCTCGACGTCGCCCTGACCGTGGGTGCCGACGTCGCGGTCACCGAGCCCCCCGGCGCCGTCGTCAGCCCGTCCGCCAGCGACACGCTGAGCAACGCACCCGGCGTAAGTGCCGTCGAACCGCTGCAGCACCGCTTCGCCTATGTGGGACCGGACCTCCAGGACCTCTATGGTGTAAACGCCGACACGATTCGGCGGGTCGCCCCGCTTCACGACTCGTTCACCCCAGGTAGCACCGTGTCGAGCGCACTTGGCGCCCTCGGCCGTACCCCTGACGGGGTGCTGCTCTCCGCGGAAACGCTGCACGACTATCAACTGCGTCCCGGGGACCCGGTCCGGCTGCGACTCCAGACCGGGCCCAACCGGCTCTACCAGCCGGTGACGTTCCATGTGATCGGTCAGATCAAAGAGTTTCCCACCGCTCCAAAGGACTCCTTCATCGTCGCCAACGCCGTCTACATCACCCGCGTGACCGACTCGGACGCGGTTGGCAGCTTTCTGATCGGATCATCCGACCCGACCGTGACCGCCGCGTCCCTGCGGTCACGGGTCGCTCCCGGCGTCCAGGTCACGGACGTGCGCTCCGCCCGCGCCACCGTCACCACCGCATCCGGCCTGGCGGCGTCCGACCTCGCCGGCCTGTCCAAGCTGGAACTCGGTTTCGGGGTTCTGCTCGCGCTGGCGTGTTCCGGCCTGGCGTTGTTGCTCGGCGCGTCGCAACGACGACGTTCCCTGGTGCTGCTGCACGCCTTAGGCGCCACCTCCCAGCAGCGTGGACGGTTCCTGGCCGTCGAAGCGCGGGGGCTGCTCCTGGGCGGTGTTGTCGGCGGCGCGGCGATCGCGGCGGCCATCAGCTACCTGCTCATCAAGGTACTGACGGGAATCTTCGACCCGCCACCCGCGGCACCGGCGATTCCGGTCGTCTACCTCGTCGCTCTCGTCGCCGGTGTCGTGGCAGCAGCGGCTCTGGTGGTGGTTCTCGGCGGCCGGGTGATGGGCGCCGCAGGCCCGAAAGAACTCCGAGACCTGTGAAAGTGCCGGATCGCGAACACACTGACACATGATGGTTACCGTGGAGCGCACCGACCCGCATCGCTCCGGGGCGCGGTCCGGTCCGTCCAGGGATATGTGACAGGAGCGATCGATGCGGATACTGATCGTAGAGGACGAGGAAAACCTGGCCGCCGCGATACGCGACGGACTGCGTCATGAGGGTTGCGCCGTCGATGTAGCGGCCGACGGTGAGCAGGGCCTGTGGCTCGCCCGCTCCAACACCTACGACGCGATCATTCTGGACATCATGCTTCCTTGCCTCAACGGCTACGCGGTAACCCGGTCGCTCCGCCGGGCGCGGGTCTGGACACCTGTACTCATGCTCACCGCGAAGGACGGGGAGTACGACGAGGCCGACGCCCTCGATCTCGGCGCGGACGACTACCTGACCAAGCCCTTCTCTTTCGTCGTGTTACTGGCGCATCTGCGAGCACTGATCCGGCGGGGGACCCCGGGGCGTCCTACCGTCCTGACCGCGGGTGATCTCCAGCTCGATCCTGCCCAGCACCGCTTCAGCCGAGCCGGAACCGACATCCGGCTTCGGCCCCGCGAGTTCGCGCTCATGCACTACCTCATGCGCCATCCCGGCCAGGTGCTACCCAAAAGCGACATCACCGCCAACGTCTGGGACGAGTTCGAGGAGAGCGATCCGAACCTGGTCGAGGTCTACATCAGCTATCTCCGACGCAAGATCGACAAGCCGTTCGGAAGGCAGGCGATCGAAACGGTGCGTGGAGTGGGCTACCGGCTGCGGGCTGACGGCGGTTGACCGGGCACCCTGAAGCTACTGCGGCGCGCCCGCGGTGGTGGCGCCGGCTGTCCTTCCAGATGCGGGTGACCCTCGCCGCGACCCTCATCGCAGCGGTCGGTCTTGCCTCCGCCGGATCGCTGCTGGTCACCGGTGTCAGCAACAGCCTGCTCGGCAATATCGACGATGCGGCCCGCGAGCGTGCGCAGACGCTCAGCACGGTCGTCACCCGTGGCGCTGTGCCGGATCCGTTGCCCAGCTCCGGCGTGGATACCAGCATCGCGCAGGTAGTCGCTTCCGATGGCCATGTGATCGCTAGCTCACGGGAGTTCGACGCCGGTGGGGCCGCCCTCGCGCAGCCCACTGAAGGGCCGCCGGCCGGAGAACACATCAAGGATCAGACGACGGTCGCGCACGGTCATTTCCGGATCCTGACTCTGCCGGTACGCACCGAGGGTTCCACCGTCGCGATTGTGATCGCGTCGCCGTTGAGCGACTACGACCAGGCAGTCGGCCGGGTTACCGCGGCGGCCGTGGTCGGCGGCCCCACTCTGCTGGTCCTGCTCGCGATCGCGGTCTGGACACTCGTGCGCTACACCCTGCGCGTCATCGACCGCATCCGCGGCCAGCTCGACGCCATCACATCGGCGGATCTCCATCACAGAGTCGACGTTCCCCCCGCCCGGGACGATATCCGCAGCCTTGTCCTGACCATGAACCAGATGCTGGACCGACTGGAGAACGCGGTGACCGCACAGCGCCGCTTCGTCTCCGACGCCGCCCACGAACTACGCAGCCCGCTGGCGGCCCTGCGCGTGCAGCTCGACGTCAGTCACCGCAGGTCCGAGGCGGACAGGTGGCAGCACGAAGCCCCCCGCATGATCCACGAGGTTGACCGGCTCACCCGTCTCGTCGACGATTTACTCGCACTCTCCCACCTCGACGAAAACGCCCGACCAGGCCGCCGCGACCTCGTCGATATCGACGAAATCGTGCTCACCGAGGCCCAGAACCTGCGATTGACCAGCTCCCTGACCGTCCACACCCGCGAGGTCTCCGCAGGCCTGGTCGCAGGACATCCCGACCTGCTCACCCGCATCGTGCGCAACCTGCTCGACAACGCGCGACGCCACGCGCGGACGCGCGTCGATCTCTCGCTGTCCGCCACCGACCAGCGCGTCGAGTTGGTCGTGGCAGACGACGGCCAGGGAATACCGCCCGAATACCGCAAGGAGGTCTTCCGCCGGTTCCACCGCCTCGACCAGGCCCGCAGCCGGGACACCGGCGGCAGTGGACTCGGTCTCGCGATCGTCCACGATGCCGTCACGGCCCATCATGGCAACATCCACATCGAGGACAACGAGCCAGGCGCCCGAATCGTCGTATGGCTGCCGGCGGCCGGAAGCGACAGCTCTCCCCCACCCAGCCTCCTCCCTTTGTCTCCTCCGGGCGGAACAACCCGATCGACACGGAATCAAGAACAACCGAAACAATGAAGTGGGAAGGCGCTGTTGCATCCGTCAGGATCAGCCGATCTTGGCCGTAAATCTTCCGGTAGAGACGTTCTCCAGAACCGTTCCGGGACGTCTGGAGCCTCCGTGAGGAGGTCACATGAGCCCCGTCGACAGGAAGGACCTGCGGCCAAGAGCAACCGAGGACAGCGCGCCTTCCCGGATGGAGATCGCGGTGCGCATCAGGTCCGGCCAGTGGGCCTCGATCAGTTTCCAGTCGATGCCCTGCTCGGCGAACAGCGCGTCGATGTGCGCGTAGCGAGCCGCCGGACCGGGCCGGTAGAAGATCAGGTCTTTCCAGTTGCGGATCCGGGGCAGCAGCTCGCTAAACCGTGCGATCATCGGGAGGTTGAACGGGCACATGAGCGCGCCCGACGGGAAGATCTACGGTGAAGATCGCCGATGTGGTCCTCGCCGGCGCCGATATCACCGCGGTCACGATCCCACCCCGAACTCCCCGCGCGCTCCACCTCCAACCGCCCCGGCCCGACCACCCGATCACCCGATCACCCGATCACCCGATCACTGGCGTCACGACGGGACGCATCAAGCGCCGGCCCGTCCTCGGTGGCCTGATCAACGAATACGAACGAACGGCCTAAAACCCCAGGCCAACGCCGGTGGCCGAGTTCTGGCACCCGACAGATTCTACATAAGCCTCGTAGTATCTATCTATAGCTTCGGGATTTCTTTCTCAGGAATGACTGTCACTCGGGTCGAGCGTGGTGAGCAATGCCGTTAGCGCGGCCCTCTCGCTGTTCGAGTTCGGACTCGTTGCTCGGAGCGCGCGCAGCACCGTATCGATCTTTTTGTCGATCTTGGTCCACGCAGCCTTGTCTTTCGGTTTCAGGTGGGCTTCGGCGTTGTCCCACGCGATTTCGAGATCACCGATGCGGGCCGTAGCGCCAGACTGGTTGCCGGCGTTCAGGAGATCCAGCGTGTCCTGTGTGATTTTTCGGAACTCCGAGAGGTCTCCGAGGGACGAGAGCTGTGCTGGCTGACTTCCGCTGGAGATCACTGGCTGGCTTGCGCCCGGGATCGACTGCACGGCGGCAGCCGAGTTTGACGTGTCTTCTTGAAGCGAGGACTTGCGCAAGAAGTATCCCGTCCCTGCGGCGATGAGGACGAGCGCCACGACGACGACTGTCTGCCACAAGCCTCCTCGTTCCATTGCCTCGTCAGTGTCAACGGCAGAGGCACTCGGGATGACATCGGCTTTCGTCACCGAGAAATAGGTGACGATGCCGAGAATGCCAACCACGAAGATCAGACTCGTCACCGTCGCACCCAGGCCCAGCCCGCCCTGGCTCGGTGACTGAGAGAGGTAGTCACCGATCGATGCTCCAAGCGGGCGGGTCATGATGTAGATGATCCAGAAGGAGAGAACCGAGTTGAGTCCGAATCGCCATGCGACCGCAATGATGGCGATCAGCGATACCACGATGATTCCCGTCGCCAGGTAGCCGAGCCCAAGCACCTCGGCCATGAGATCGCCGGTTGCCGTACCGAGCGCGAAGGTGACGAGAATCGTAAGCCAGTAGAACGCCTCTCGCCGTCTGGTGAAGATGGAATGAATGGAGAGCGTCTTCTCTATCAGGTACCACACGAGGAAGGCGAGAGCGAGAAGAACGCCGAAAATCAGGGTACTCGCTTCGAGTGGCAGACCGATACTGTCCGTGAGGTTGTCCGTTACCAATGTGCCGAAGACGCTCACGAGTGCCACCGCCAGCCAGTACCTGCTCGGTATGTACCGATTCGCCCTGAATTGGAAGATCAGAGCGGCGACGAGCAGGACGCCTGTGACGACGGACGTACCGGTCAGGCCGAGGTTCAGGTTGACGTTGAGGAAGTCAGCGGCCGATTCACCAACCGTCGTGCAGAGCACTTTGATGATCCAGAAGTAGATGGTGACTTCTGGGACTTTGTTAAGGAGTTGGCGACTCGGCGCGAGGGTGCGCGGTGAAGTCATGGGGGTGCTCGGTGAAGTCATCGGGCTCTTTCTCGTTCTCGGTTCGGTCGCCGCGGCGGAAGAATCTGGGACGGGGGGTGAGCCAAGCCGCGACTTGTCGGACATTAGGGCACGCCAGGCTAGCCATGGGTCGGACAGGGGTAAGCGGGCGGGAAACTCTGTTAATGAGCAGCTGCGAAGTCCTGAGACATCCGCCGGGTGGTTGGACTCGGGAGTGACAGGTAAGCGCACAGATGCCTGCGTGGTGGGCGCCACGGTATCTGCTCGACTACAGGCAACCGCTGTCACCGGGGCAGGCGGTCGTGGTCGCTTCCCGCGCGGGCGTCGGGCCGCCGCCCGGGTCTGGTCTGGCGACGGTATTCCCGGACTACCGGAACGGCAGACACCAGCACGATCAGCAGCGTAATCGGGATGATGTACCGGTCGATCGAGATGGACCGTCCAAGGGTGTAGCCGAGCAGGGTGACACCGAGCGACCAGATCAACCCGCCGGCGACGTTGAACAGGGTGAAGGCCCGGGCCGGCACGCCCACCACACCGGCCACCGGGTTCATGAAGGTGCGTATGACCGGCACGAACCGCGCCAGGATGATCGCCTTTCCGTAGCCGTACCGGTCCAGGAACTCCTGGGTCCGTTCCACGTTCTCCTGTTTGAACAGCCGGGAGTCGGGTCGGTTGAACAGGACCGGGCCGGCCCGGCGGCCCAGCAGATAGCCCGTCTGTGCGCCCACCAGCGCCGCGACGGCCACCCCGGCCAGCACGGAGCCGATGTGGAAATGCGGCTGGCCGGCGGTAGCGCGGGTCGTGCTGTAGGCGCCGGCGAGGAACAGCAGGGAGTCACCCGGAAGGAAGAATCCGAGGAGCAGGCCGGTCTCCGCGAACACGATGACAGTCAGACCAGCAAGGCCGAACGTCGAGGCCAGTGAGGCGGGGTCAAGAATATTGAGTGCGAGTGGACCAGACAGCGCGGGACTTCCTTTCCATCGTTTCCGGCCGGATCCTGCCCGCAGTT